>FR893365.1 GCA_000433315.1 Firmicutes bacterium CAG:345
TTTTTTTACATTCTTCATAAAAATATCCAATAAGATACGAAGATTTTCAAACTGAAAATAAATATTCTTTTATAAATAATTTTTTACCATAACAAGATAAATTCTTTAAAAGTTTATCTTCATCTAAAAAAATTAATCCATAGAAAAAATTTTTAATTCTAAAATTAAAAAAAGTAATAATTTTATCCATTTCAACATAAAACACTGAAAAATTTAGTTGCTTTGTGTAATTTTGGTTAAAACTATTACTTTCTGAAGGGTTACTATTTCTGAAAGGGTTACTATTTTTTAGTATCGAAAAGAAAAAAAACAGCCATTCTTTTTCAAGAATGACTGTATTTTTATTAATATTGACTTTTTCTAGCTTTATCAAATACTTCAAATCCGAAATTATTTTCTAGGATTCTTAATATTTGCTTGAGCAGCAGCTAAACGAGCAACTGGGACACGGAATGGAGAGCAAGAGACATAATCGAGTCCAGCATTGTGGAAGAATTCGATAGAATCAGGATCGCCACCATGTTCACCACAGACACCAACGTGTAAATCTGGGTTAGTTGCACGGCCTTCGGAAACAGCCATCTTAATGAGTTTGCCGACACCTTTGGTATCAACAGTTTGGAATGGATCTGTATCGAAGATCTTATTATCGTAATAATCAGGTAAGAACTTACCAGCATCATCACGGGAGAAACCGAAAGTCATTTGTGTTAAATCGTTTGTACCGAAGGAGAAGTAAGCAGCTTCAGAAGCGATTTCACCAGCAAGAAGTGCAGCTCTCGGAATTTCAATCATAGTACCAACCTTATAGGTGATATCAGAATGATTTTCAGCGATGACAGCATCAGCTGTTGTTGTGATGATCTTCTTGACGAAACGGAATTCCTTTAAGTCAAGTGTTAATGGAATCATGATTTCTGGGTGGACAACAACATCTTCACCAGCAGCTCTTAAATCCTTTTGAGCTTGGATAGCAGCTTCGATGATAGCTCTAGCTTGCATACGTCCAATTTCTGGATAAGAGACATCAAGACGGCAACCACGGTGACCCATCATTGGGTTGAATTCGTGTAATGCATTGATCTTTGTCTTAATGTGTTCAACGGATTTACCAGTAGCTTCTGCTAATTCAGCAATTGCAGATTCTTCTTGTGGTAAGAATTCGTGAAGTGGTGGATCGAGTAAACGAATATTAACATTCTTGTCCTTCATAGCCATGAATAAGCCATAGAAGTCTTTTCTTTGAATTGGGAGTAAGCAAGCAAGTGCCTTTTCTCTTTCTTCAACAGTGTCAGCAAGAATCATCTGACGCATATGGAAAATACGATCTTTTTCAAAGAACATATGTTCTGTACGGCATAAACCGATACCTTGAGCACCAAACTTGAAAGCTTGTAATGCATCACGTGGAGTATCAGCATTAGCTCTGACTGCTAAAGCTCTATATTTATCAGCCCAAGCCATTAAACGGCCGAAGTTACCGGAGAGTTCAGCTTCCTTAGTCTTGACAGCGCCGAAATAGACATTACCTGTAGAACCATCGATAGAAATAACATCTTTTGTTCCGTAGACTTTGCCATCGATTTCCATTGTCTTGGAGTGTTCATCGATATGAGCAGCACCGCAACCTGCGACACAGCATTTACCCATACCACGAGCAACGACAGCAGCGTGAGAAGTCATACCACCACGCATTGTTAAGATACCTTGAGCAGAAACCATACCTTCGATATCTTCTGGAGATGTTTCAGCACGGACTAAAACAACTTTTTCACCAGCAGCAGCTCTTTCTTTAGCTTCTTCAGCAGAGAAAGCTAAAGCACCAGTTGCAGCACCTGGAGATGCAGGAAGACCAACAGCGATTGGAGTGAGTTTCTTAATTTCAGCTTGGTCAAATGTTGGGTGTAATAAAGCATCTAAGGCTTTAGGTTCAACACGTAAGCAAGCTTCTTTTTCATCGATGAGACCTTCATCGACTAAATCGCAAGCAATCTTTAAAGCTGCAGCAGCAGTTCTTTTACCATTACGAGTTTGTAAGAAATAGAGTTTACCATCTTCGACAGTGAATTCCATATCTTGCATATCTTTATAGTGATTTTCAAGTGTGTGAACAATGTTGATTAATTGTTCATAAATTTCTGGTTGATGTTCTTTTAAAGCTTCGATTGGTTCAGGTGTACGAATACCAGCAACAACGTCTTCACCTTGAGCGTTTGTTAAGTATTCAGCAAAGATTTTGTGTTCACCAGTAGATGGAGAACGGGAGAAACCAACACCAGTACCAGAGTTTTCACCCTTATTACCGAAGACCATTGATTGAACGTTAACAGCAGTACCCCAGCTATATGGAATATTGTTCATATGACGATATGTGTTAGCACGTGGATTGTCCCATGAACGGAAAATAGCTTTAACAGCTTCCATCAATTGATCAAATGGGTTATTTGGGAATTCTTCGCCAACATGATCCTTATACCAAGCTTTGTATTTAACAACTAAGCCTTTGAGATCTTCAGCTGGAACTTCCCAGTCGAATTTATATCCTTTTTCTTTCTTGATATCATCGAGCATCTTATCCATTTCATCTCTCTTGTAACCTTTAGCAATATTGGTAAACATGAGAATAAAACGACGATAAGAGTCATAAGCGAAACGTTCATTTCCAGTTTCTTTGACCATAGCAGCAACTGTAGTATCATTTAAACCAAGGTTCAAGATGGTATCCATCATACCTGGCATAGAAACACGAGCACCGGAACGGACAGAAACTAAAAGTGGGTTATGATCGCCACCGAAATTCTTTCCGGTAGTTTTTTCAAGATCTTTAATAGCACCTTTGATTTGTTCAACGACGAAATCAGGGATTTTTTTGTCGCTATCGTAATAAAGAGTACAAGCTTCAGTTGTAACGGTAAAACCTTGTGGAATTGGAATTCCAATGTAAGTCATTTCAGCAAGGCCAGCACCTTTACCACCGAGGAGTTCTTTACCTAAGCCATGAGCATCTTTAAATGCATAAACATACTTTTTTTCAGCCATATTTCCTCCTAAATTGTGTATAAACAAGCTGTGGGATTTATTTCCCTTTGGTATTGTAACACAATTTTTTATTTACATTAAAGATTTTTGTATCTTTTTATCAATAAATTTTGTATTTTTGCGAATATAAATTAGCAAAAACTCTTCTCTTATATGAAATAAAGGACCTTTTCTTAATATAATTCCTTTATTTATTAATTGAATAATTGTAAAATTATTACTCATGGAGGAAAAATGAAAAGAAATATTACAAATAAACTATCGTTTTTAATATCAATTTCTTTTTTCCTTTTCGGTTGTAACAATAATTCTTTTTCTTCATCTTCTACTATTGTTTCAACAAATAATAGCTCCAGCACTTCTACTCCCACTTTAAATTCGACAACTAAAACCAACTCTTCTTCAACGATAGAAAACGAATTCACCGGATTATTGAAAAACTACAATGTTATTTCCATCATGATTGAAACTGGCAGCCAATATATGGTC
>FR893366.1 GCA_000433315.1 Firmicutes bacterium CAG:345
TTAGGTACTGAAAATAGTCCATATCTTATTAGTACTGTTAAAGATTTTAAAAATATTGATAAATATGCTCGAAAAGGATCATATTTTTATAAACAAACAAATGATTTAAATGTTACATCTAACCGAATTTCAATATTCCAAGGAACATATGATGGTGCTAACTTTAAATTAAGTTATCTTTTAGATGAAGGAGATTTTGCTACTATATTTAACGAATTAAATGGTTCATCTAATTTTATAAATATTAATGTTTATATGGGCAAAACTGCAGTTTCATTGCTATCTGTATCAAACTGGGGTACTGCATATGACGTTTTATTTGATAACATTACATTTAATAGTACTGAAAATTTAGTTTCTGCCAATGCTAGTAACTTTGGTTTTGTAACACTTAATGCTTTATATACAAATGGTGGTGAAGCAACATATACATTCTCTAATATAACAAATAATGTTAATCTTCAAAATGAAGGAACATGTACTGGTATTTTAGTTGGATCAGGTCCTTGTTATAATTCAAAGACAACTGTAAATGTAAAAAATATTGTTAATAATGGAAATTTAACTGGTTTTTCCTCTGTTGGTTATTTATATGGTAACGCTGCATATATTGAATCTGTTGAAGAGTCAGGCAGTATATTTAATATTGAAAATTGTGTAAATAATAATATTTTATCTAGTACAACTGATAAATCAATTGTTGAATTTGCACCAAAACTTTCAACATTAAACGAAAAATATCAAGCTTTAGCTGGTGGTTCTTTCTTAAGTGAAAACTATTTAGCAAATAAAAAGATAACAGTAAATCAAAATGGTACTGAATTTACATTAAATACAACCGATACCAGCGTTAGTTATAAATTATTTTTTAATGTTTCAGCTATTTATTCTACTATAGATGGAGAAGCTTATGATGATTCTGATTTGGAAGTTGTAAATAATAAAGAAACATATGATACTAAGTGGTACGTTTCTAATGGAACAAAGTATTCACAAGATATAAAAGTTAATACTGAAGCAGTTGGTTCTTTAACAAATTCTTTCAAAGCAGTTGATAAAAGAACAGCTGAAAAGTTAGGATTAACAGTAAGTGAATTCAATAATGAATATGAAATTGTTGTTAAAGATGATACAACATATTTAGTTTTTAATACTGAAGATTTCAAATATATTAATTCAAATGTTTCTTTATATGTTTATGCATATGATTCAAATCAAACATTAAAAGGTACATTAAAGATTAAATAATAAAAATATTTAAAATATAGTTGCTATAATCACAATTTTAAGTGATTATAGCAATTTTTTAATATAAATTGACATTTTTTTAGTAAAAAGAATACAATGAACAAGAAGGAGTATTATTATGACAGATAACAAAAATTTAGCTAGATTTTTACTAACATTTTTCTTAGGTTTCATTGGAAGTATTGTAATTAATCATTCTTCTTTAAAACCAGAAGGATATACTTCAAGAACAACAGCATATTTTTTCTTAAGTATAGTTACTTTTGGAATTTATGGTTTAGTAGCTTCTATTTGCAATTTAGTCTTTGATCCAACTAAAGATAATAATATTGGATATAAAAAAGATTAATTAGAAAAATTAATTTTTAGAATAGTGCTTAAAAACTTATAAATAGTTTTTAAGCTTTTTTGATATATAAAATTAAAAAGTAAAATTTATTTCTATACATGAAATGATATTTATATCGATAAATATTGTAGAATTTAGTTTCATAAAAATATGGATGCAAAAAATATGAAAGGAAGCAGATAGATATGTTTATTGAAAAATTATCTAAAAACTTTGATACTAATGAACCTATTTTTACTGAAGAAATCCTATCTTTATTTAATGAATATTCGCGAGCTCAGGTTTTCCGTTATATTGATAAAGCAAAAAATAATATGGAATTAATTCAGTTTACAAAAGGTGTTTATTATATTTCAACAATTACTTTTTGGGGTGATTTATCAATGATAACAACAGATTCTGTAGTAGAAAAAAAGTATCTTAGAAATTCAAATCAAGTCTATGGAGTTTATAGTGGAATAAAATTGCTAAATCTTTTTTCGGTAACAACACAAATGGGAGCAACAATTGAAATTGTCACAAATAATGAAACCACATGTTGCAGACATATAGATATTAATAGTAGGAAATTTATTTTGAGAAAATCTCGATGTAAAATTACTAAAAAGAATTATGCAGCTTATACGATTTTATAATTGTTTAATGATTTTGATGATCAAGATAAATTAGATGATCATTCATATAAAAGTATTATTGAATATATTAATAATTTTAAAGTAGAAAAAGAACAATTACTTGAATTATCGATGCAATTTCCTGCACGAGCAATAAAAAAAATAATTGGTAGTGGAATTTTAAATGAAATTGTATAATTTTATAAAATTTATTAAAGTCTAAGCAAATAAAAAGATTGTGTTCATTTAAGTTTGAGCACAATCTTTTTTTAATTTTTTATTTTGTCAAGAAAGCTTTATATGCGAGGTAAGCTTCATAAACGTCAGCTTTAGCAACAATTTCCATTGGTGCATGCATATTGAATACTGCAATACCAGCATCTAAGACATTCATGTTATAGTTTCCTAAAATATAGGCAATTGTACCACCGCCGCCTTGATCTACTTTACCAAGTTCGGCTGTTTGATAATGAATTTGTTCATTATCAAGGATATTTCTTATCCATGCGATATATTCTGGATTTGCATCATTAGATCCAGATTTTCCTCTAGAACCGGTATATTTATTAAAGACAATACCTTTATTGAAGTAGGCAGCATTTTTTGGATCATTGACAGATTCAAATAATGGATCATATCCAGAAGAAACATCGGATGAGAGCATTTTTGAATTGCTCATAGCTTTCTTTAAATCAATATATGAAGTATAACCTAATTCATTTAATAATAAGGCTACTATATCTTCAAAGTATTTAGATTGAGCACCTGTTGCGCCAACTGAACCTATTTCTTCTTTATCAACTAAGACACAGCAAGATGTTTCTTCTGGATTTTCAGAATCAAGAATTGCTCTTAATGAAGTATAAGCACAAACTCTATCATCATGTCCATATCCAGCGACCATTGATCTATCTAGGCCATAGTCTCTAGCTTTGCCAGCTGGGACAATTTCAAGTTCAGCAGATAAGAAATCTTCTTCGTCGAAATCATATTTATCTTTTAATAATTTTAAGACATTCTTCTTCACAGCATCTTTTTCTTCATCTTTTAATGGAATAGAACCAATTGTTAGATCTAAAGCTTCGCCTTCAATTACTTTAGCTGCTGGTTTAGTGAGTTGATCAGCGGAAAGGTGAATCAATAAATCTGAAATACCAACTACTGGATCGGTATCACTTTCACCAATGTTGACATTGATGGTTTCACCACTTTTTTTAATGACAACACCATGGATGGCAAGAGGAATAGTAACCCATTGATATTTTTTAATACCACCATAGTAATGGGTATCTAATAAAGCAAAATCACTTTTTTGGTAAAGAGGATTTTGCTTGACATCAAGACGTGGTGAATCAATATGAGCTCCTAAAATTCTCATTCCACTTGTTAGTGGCTTGGAACCGATTCTAAATAAGATAACATTCTTATTTTTATTGACTGCATAAACTTTTGAACCAGGTTTAAGAACAACTTTATTGGAAGTATTATCATTTATAATGCTATCTAAATTGATAAAACCATTTTGTTCAGCTGCCTTAACAGCTTGTTCAACACATAATCTTTCTGTTTTTCCATAAGAGATAAAATCTTTATAAGATTCACAGAATTCTGAAATAGCTTCTAATTTTTCATTAGTGCAATCTTTATAAATATTTTTTGAATACATTAGTTATATTTCTCCTTTCATTTGTAACTGAAATATATTATAGAATATTAAAATAATTTTTGTTAAAAAACGATAAATTTAATTCTGATGGTCATAGTGACAATCACAATATTGTCCACCACTTGCTAAAGTATATTCTCTAGTAAATTTAGTGTTATTTAATCTTGCCATATCATAATCCAAAGAGCACATTGCTGGAATATATTCTTTAAGACCGAGTTCAGTCATAAGTTTACAAATTCCACAGGTATAGAAAGTAGCAGTATATTGGTTAATAGTTTCTTCATCTTCAACAGAGAATTTCCAGGAATAGGGATTTTCTATCTTCATACTTCTTTCTGCTTGTTCTTTTAATTTTTGTCTACCTTTTACTGTATAGGAACGACTCTTCTTTGAGAACTTTTTAGTAAAGAAATTTTCGCACATTGCAGTTTGATAGTATTTACGAATTTCTTCTAAAGAATATTTATTCTCTAATGAGAGTAAAACAGAAGAAAGAAGAGCACAATTTAATATATTTATAATAAAACGATCATTTTTATCAAATTGAGGAACATTAGAAAGAATTTCTTTATATTTTTTATGTGCCTCTTTCATTACTAAAGCAGGATTACTTTCATTAAGAACAGTAGTTAAACATTTTTTAAAAGAAGATTTATAACAAGTCCACATCAACTTTGGTAAAGTATTGTATTTCATGCATTTTTCCAGTCCTTTAAAATATTTAATAAGCGATATTCAATATCAATTCTAGTATTTTTGCATTCTTTAGAATTTTCTTTAGCAGATTTAAACATTAGTTTTAAAAGAAGAGTAGAACATAAAGGAAAAATATTTTTAATAAGACTCTGCGGAAAAACATAGTGTGTGCCATATTCATATACAAAAATTTCTTCTTGGCATTTATGAGGTTTATTTTTTAAACGATTTTCCATTCTACGAATATATTTAGCAGTATTCCATAAAGAATCATCCATTGCACCGATTAAAACTAATTTACCATTGATATTTTCAATTTTGATAAATTCTTCTTCTTTAATTGGATGAGCAAGTTCAGAATCATCAAATATTCTTCTAGAAGCAGCTACATTTCCGGTGCTCTTGCATTCTTCTTTGAACATTTTCCAATATTCAGGATGTTGATAACAAAAAGGCATATATGGAAGAGGAATATTATGATAAGTAAATAAAGATTCACCATCAATAGGCCATTCTTTACATCCATCTTTATTGCCTTGTGCAAAACCTTGCCAAATGAAATCACTTGGAGTAAAAGCGATAGTTAAAGAAATATCAGAAAAATAAGAAGCGGAAGTCAAAGCCAAAGTACCAGTAGTAGAAGCACCGATAATACCTATTTTCTTATTATCATTTTCCTTAAGAAAACTGATAGCTTTCTCAATTCTTTCAAGAGGATAATTATGATGACTATAATCCTTTTTTCCTGGAGACATAGTTAAGACATTAAACCCAAGATTATTTAACCATTTAACACATTTTTTAGCTAAATAGTCCTCTGGATCATCACCGAGCATTGCAATAACACCAGCATCAGTCTTATTTTTGCATTTCCAATAAGCTCCATAGAAGCCATCTTTTTCAATATCAAAATGTAAGTGCTTCATATCTTCTCCTTATAATAACCTTAATAATTTATTTTATAACAAAAAATAAATTCAAAAAGATTATAGCATAAAAATAAAAAAATGTTAGCTTAAACTAACAAATTTAAAAAATAATTTTTAATCATAAAATCAAATAATCTATATATTTTATAAAATAAAATAATATTAAAATGTTGAAAAATAAAATAGATATGCATAAAATATAAATGCAAAAGAGTATTG
>FR893367.1:0-24738 GCA_000433315.1 Firmicutes bacterium CAG:345
CCTCCATAATCATTCCAATTTTATCTAGTAAATAATCATTTTCTCTACTCATTATTTCCACTAAATCAATGTACCTATTTAATTTAGAACTTAATTTTTTATCTATTTCTTTTAATATTTCTTCCTTTTTAGAGTAAATAGTTTCTTCTTTAAAATATATAGCTATATCTATATCACTATCTTTTAAATATAGTCCGTTTGCAAAAGATCCAAATAAATATAAATTTGAAATTTCTGAATTCTCTTTTCTTATTTCTTTAAGTTCTTTTATTACATCTACTGGTTTTAATGTCTTTAAATTATTTAAATAATCTAAGGAAAATAATTTGCTATTTAATAAAGAATTATAAATTATATTTTCCTTATTTTGTTCATTCATCAATTCAAAAATCTCTTTCTTGCTATATGTAGCTGGAAATATTCCCACATATAAAAATAAGCAGTTTAAATACAAAACCGCTTTAATAAAATCAAATTTCTTAATCAACAAATTAAAATATACTTTGATAAAATTTAAGAAGTTACCATTATAATTTAAAGAAATTTTATTTTCTTCAAACAATTTTAAAAACTTTTCTTTAGAATTTAAAAGTTCATTATATTCATTTAAAACAGATAAAAAATACTCTTCTTCAGCATTTTCAGGATTTTTATTACTATATACTAATTCTTTAAAGCGATGATAAGAAATCGAAGAATTAGAGCAAAAGAAAAATCTCCAACACACTTTAAATTGTTCTCGAAAATTAAGGCTGCAAGAATCTTTCTTCTTAGATAGAAGTTCTAAATATTTATCATCATCACATAAAAAATTAATACTTTGTTCCATATCTTCATTTTCAATAAAAAAGAAATGATTGTCAAGTTTTTTTAATATTTATTATTTTATGCTATTATATTTTTATGAAAGATAAGTTATTAAAGAAAATACTTATACCACGTTCACCTTTAGCAAATAAAGGAAATTTTGGCCATGCATTAATTTATGCTGGAAGCGATAATTTTCTCGGTGCCGCTTATTTAACTTGTCAAAGTGCTATTTTTGGCGGTGCTGGATATGTTGATCTTTGTTATGATTCTCCTTGTTTTGCCAATTCTTTACCTGAAGTTATCTATACAAAACGTGAAAATTTAAAAGAAATAAATTTGAACAGAATTTCTTCAATATTATTTGGAAATGGTTTAGATTATCCAAATAAATGGATTCAACAAGATTTGGATTATTTACTATTGAATTACACAAAAAAATTAGTTGTTGATGCCACTGGTCTTAAATATCTTAAAAATTTCTTATTAAAGCATAATCCTAATGAAATTTGTCCACAATTGATTTTAACTCCTCATATAAAAGAGTTTTGCAATCTTTTTGATATCGGTTATATTGATTCTAATGTTTTAAATTATGAAAAGTATTTAAATTCTATTTTAAAAATTTTTTCTCGTTGTACTATTATTTTAAAAAGCTATAATACTTTGATTAAGGATAATAAAGAAAGATTTTTTATCGATAAAGTTAATCCTGGACTAGCTAAAGCTGGAAGTGGTGATTGTTATAGTGGATTACTAGTCTCTTTTCTAGCCTATTTAAATTGTCCTACCATTTATTCTTGTTATGCTAGTTATAAAATTTTTTCTATCGCTGGCTTAAAATTGCGTAAAAAAATTTCTTCTGCTTCCTTTCAAGCAAGCAAGGTTGCAGAAGAAATTCCTCATATACTTAAAAAATATATAAAGTAATTTATACTGTAGTTCCACCTTCACCAGTAGGTGTTGTAGTAGTATTATTTCCTATATAAACTTCCGGGCAACAAGGATTATCAAAATAATATCCTCTACATGGACTAAATCTGATTGTTTTTTCTTCTTGGCAAGGAATTAAAATTTTTGAACGATAGCAACCATCAGTATAATTTTGGTTAAAAAACATGTTTTTTCCTCCTAAATTAGTATATGCTTTTATATTTTTTTAATATAGCTTATTGCCTAAAAATAATTTATTTTAAAAATTATAGTCTTATTTTTTATTTAAGGTTATAATATTTTTGCTATGAAAAAGATATATAAATATTTAAGCGTCTTAACGCTTCTTGTCACATTGAGTTCATGTAACAGCAATGCAACTTCATCTTCTAGTTCTTCTTCAAATTCTTCTTCCTCTAGTTCTAGTGTTTCTATTGTAACTAAACCTAAATATGAACTTGAAGAAGAAACAAACATATTACCATTTAATAATGGTGATAGTATTTCTAATGACATTGCTCATTCAATGGATTTGTATAATGTTGTTAGTAAAAGCTTAAAAAATACTAACCACAATTCTGCTTCTTGGATTTATTCTTTAAATGCTGACTTTTCTGGAATTAAATTTTCTTCTTTGCAAAAAACAACTTTTATCGATAATGAAGTAAGTTATCAAGAAGCTTCTTTAATGTCACCTGGTATTGAAATCGGACGTATTGTCAATGCCTATTATTCAGGCTCCGAATATGTCTTTGGTCACTCTAATTCTCGTAAACTTTCCAAGCAAACTTTAAGAACTTATTCTGATGAATTAGAATTGCCTTTAGATGATCTTGAACACGTAGATTCTGATTTTGTCCTTTCTTCTATCGGTGACTTTCAAGCTATTGAAAATTTAGTTCCTATCAATTCTTTTACACTCGATGAAAAAAATTCTTCTTATACAAAAGATGGTGATACTTATAAAATCACTCTTATCGCTGATAAACTTTCAATATTAAACAATTTATTCTCCAGGTATCATCTTGGAAATTCTTCGCTTAGCTCTTATGTTTCATTAAAGCTTGGCAATAAATTTTCTATGAATTTAAACTTCGAAATTTCTGATGATTATGATTTAAAGAAAATGTCTTTCAACTACACTTATGAAGATATTTCTTTTCAATGTAATCTCGAAATAGAAAAAGCGGATTTAATAAAAAACAGCAACAATTTTAAAGATGCATTAAAAAAAGAATTGAAAAATACTTCCAATGAAGAATATTTAGATAACATTAAATCTGTTACCGAATTAATGCGCTCTATTCTTTTACAATTTTCTAACAAATCTCAATATACAATTCCTCTTTCTTTCGGAATTAAAGAAGATGATCAATATCTATTTTTTGTCAATGCCAATATTGAACTTCAGACTTTATGGGAATATTCGGATTTTAAAAATCTTGATACCAGCAATCCAACAACTATATTCAATTTTATAATCTCAAATGTTAATTACAATATTTCTGCAGATATTCTAAACTCAAAAAATGAAAAAAGCTCTTTCCTTTCTTCATATTCTTCACGTTTAAAAGCTGGTCAATATACTTATTCAACTTCAAATGATACTGATAGAAATGATATCAAAAAAGATTTTTCTTTCCATGAAGTTGATTCGACTCATGATTTACTCGAAATGTTATTTGGCGATATTAAAAATTCCTTTGATACTGCTTTGGATGATAATAAAGATAACTTCAAAAATTATTTGTCTTCTTTAAATTCAATTCATGAAAACAATAATTCTTCAACATTAAATTATATTGATTCTTATTTTTACAACTCAATAATAAATAATATTAACTTTTCTTCAAATGAAACAAGTGATTTTAAATCTATAACTATTTCGAGCAATGATTCTTTTGGAAATTCTTTAGTATCATTCCTCAATAGTAATAACTTAAATATTTTAGCTAATACCTTTTTTGCTCAATTTGATAAATTAAAAGAATATAATTTAAATATTGATTTCAGTTCTTTAAGCTTTACATTTGAAATTTCTCAAGAACTTGAATACAAATTATTAAACAATTTAAGTTTAAATATCAATTTCAAAGATACAGAAAAATTATATTCACTGTTCTTAAATATCGATAAAATATCTGAAATGAATTCTAGCAGCGAATTCGTTGAAAACAAATATGTTTTTTAAAAAAATAGCCAAGATTATTTCTTGGCTATTTTCATATAATCAGGATTAACATTCATTAAGATTTCTTCATCTAATGTTAAGTCCGCTTTCTCGTTGTCAGCGCATTTAACAATTAAAATCGCCTCGGCAAAAACATCGATTAAATATTCACTTTCAATTGTTACAATAACATTTTTATCTTCGCCAAGTTCCATTTTGGTACAAGATGGATAATGTAAAACAATTGGTTTCAAATACATTTTATCATCCAAAGTCAACAAATTTTTAAAAGCTGCATTAACTTTCTCTTCAAATTCAATAGTAGTGCGATAAACTTCAGTTTTTTTATCATCTTCAACAGCCATCCATAGCTCAATATCATAACTGCCTTTGATAAAAAGTTCTTTATCTTTATTATATGGCACATATTGATGATTTATTATCCAGCATCCTAAAGCTTTAGAAGGTTTTGTATTAACTTGTAAATTAACTTCTTTAACCAAATACTGACGACCTTTACCAATTAATGTTTTAACCGCAACTTCTCTATTCATTTTTTCCTCTTCCATATATTCTATGAAAGACATAAATGAATGTTGCTATTTGAGCATATCAAATAAAGGATCGATGAGTTCTAAAAGTTCTTCTTTATAGACTTTTTCATTAATTATAAGTGGATGATTAGAATATTCCTCTTCTAAATTTTTTGCTTTATCAATCTGTTCTTTTAATTTTGCTGAATCAGAAACATATTTCCTAATTTCTTGTTTAGCAATTCTAGCATCTTCTTTTAATTTTAAAAATTCTAAGTTGTTTTTTTCTTGATTTCTAATTGCTATATATTGCTTATAAACTTCTAAATTTTGAAATTCTTCAATCAGTTCTTCTATTTCTTTTTCTAAATTATCCATAATTATAGATATTCTTTTCAATCGAGAAGTTCACCAATAAATGAATAAGTATGACTTTCAAGTATTTTTACTTTTTTTATTTGTCCAATTAGTGTTGAAGGTGCTTCAACGTGAACTAAACGATTATATTGATCGTATCCTTTAATTAAACCTATTTTATCATCGAGTGAATCAAATAAGACTTCAACTTCTTGTCCTACAGCTTCGTTTCCGGCAATTGTAGCTTGTTCATCTATAGCGCTAGCTAAACGATTAAAGCGTGCTTGCTTTTCTTCAGGAGTCAATGGATTATCCCATCTTGCTGCTGGTGTTCCATTTCTCGGTGAGTAAATAAATGTATAAGCACCGGCAAAATTAGCTTCTTTAATAATCGAAAGTGTATCTTCAAAGTCTTCTTCAGTTTCTCCAGGGAAACAGCAAATAATATCGGTTGTCAAACGAACATCTGGAATATAACTGCGGAGCATTTTTACTAAATCAAGATATCTTTGACGATCATAGCTTCTGTTCATTTTTTTCAAAACACGAGATGAACCAGATTGCATAGGTAAATGCAACGCCGGCATTATATTTTTATACTCGCTCATAACTTTGAATACATTTTCTTTAAAATCAGCTGGATGAGGTGAAGTAAAACGAATTCTTGCAATTCCAGTTTTGGCAATTTGTTCAAGCAAATAAGCAAAATCTTTCGTCTTATCCTCAAAATCTAAACCAAAAGCATTGACGTTTTGTCCTAATAAAGTTACTTCTTTATATCCTTTTTCAACAAGGTGTTTAACTTCTAAAACTATGTCTTCAACATTTCTACTTCTCTGTTGACCTCTTGTATATGGAACAATGCAATAAGTACAAAATTTATCGCATCCATACATAATGTTGACAAATGCCTTATATCTTTCAAATCGCGCTTCTGGATATTCTTCAACAACTGGTAAATTATCACTGGAAACACAAAAAATACGATCTTTGGATTTAACCTGTTCTTCAATTAAAGAATATAATTGATGAATATTTCCGGTACCAAAGACTAAATTTAAATGTTTGACATTTTTTCTTAATTTTTCTAAAGTAACTTCTTCATGTGCCATACATCCGCATAAACCAATTATCAAATCATAATTTTGTTTGGCTAAAGGAGCTAGATGTCCTAATTCACCAAATATACGAGTTTCTGCGTGTTCTCTAATTGCACATGTATTAAAAATTATAATGTCCGCCTGAACAGGATCAGTAGTTGGCTTCATTCCTAAATTTTGTAGGTATGCAGTAATAACTTCTGAATCGCGAACATTGGCCTGGCATCCATAAGTACGTACTTGAAAATATCTTCCTGCTGCCCAAGAAAGTAAGAAAGCGGATGGCTTAGCCAATCCGCTTATTTCTTGAGCTTTATTTTTAGTACGAACTCCAGCAGCCTTTAAACTTGGCCAGCTAAGAGATCTATCTTTCATTATTCCCCAACTTTTTTAGAAGTAACAGTAAATTTAATGATAACACGTGGTTCTTCAGCAGCAGGAGCAGCTTCGCCTTCAGCAGGAGTTTTGATTGTCAACAAATTTTATTAAAAATGGACAAAAACAATAAAATAGTCTTGTTATTTTTTATAGTATCCATTTTACATTTTAAAATTTGCAAACTATTCTAAATACAAAGAAAGATTTATCTTCCAATTAACCATTATATTTGTTCTATTTTTTTAGCTTTTTTATATATTAAAATATGAAAACTTCAAAATACAAATCGCTGAGTTCATTAATGAGTATTCTTGGTGCGGCTACTATCGGTAAATTATTGTCAATGCTTGCAAGACTACTTACCGTGCGTACCATTAAAAGCGAAGCCATGGGAATATTCTCTTTAATTAATCCATTGATGGTTTTACTTATAAATCTTTCACAAATTGGACTTCCTGTTGCTATAAGCACTCTGATAGCAAAAAAGCCAAACGATAGCAGAAAAATTTATGTAACAGCCTTTATAATTGGAATTTTGCTTTCAATTCTTATCATGTTATTAATCTTTTTCTTAGCACCTATTTTTGCAAAATTTTGCCTTAAAAATGAATCAACTACTTTAGCAATATATGGCCTAGGACTTTTAATTCCTTTAACTACAACATC
Source organism: Firmicutes bacterium CAG:345 (assembly GCA_000433315.1). Taxonomy (NCBI): domain Bacteria; kingdom Bacillati; phylum Bacillota; species Firmicutes bacterium CAG:345. Next base: position 6,945 of record FR893367.1, read on the forward strand.
TTCGATAATAAAAGGAATATATATTGGAAAAAGGAAAGTACAATACACCACTAATTCCTCTATTGTTGAAGAAATTTTTCGTCTTTCTTTTTTACTATTTGCTATTGGATATTTTTCTAAACAAGGTCCTGAAATGGGCGCTCTTGGAGCAGTGATTGGAATGGCTTTTGGAGAAGTTGGTCAAACATTATATTTATATTTCATCGCTTCAAAAAACACTAAGAAAAATTGTCTTTCGTGGTTATTTGATAAAAATTACGAATCAAAATATGCTGCAAAAGAACTATTAAAAATATCCTTGCCAGCAACAGCTTCAAAAATTATAGGCTCTGTAGCATATTTTTTTGAACCTATAATTTTTACAAATATGGTTTATAAATTAAATTTAGACATGAATTCATTAGTTATAGAATATGGAATATTAACCAGTTATGTCTTTCCAATTTTAGTTCTTCCTAGTTATTTCATCATAGCTATAAGCAATTATTTTCTGCCCGATTTAGCAAAATCAATCGAAACACGTGATTATCAAACAGGTTATTTAATTTTTTTAAAATTAATTTTCACATCATTAGGATTAGGAATTATCTTTACAAACATCATATTTTTCGGGTCAGATTTTTTATTTAATACGCTTTACAAAACAACAAAAGGAGCTGAATATTTAAAAGTATTATCTTTCCCATTCTTAATTTTTTATATTGAAACACCTTGTATAATATCTCTTCACGCTCTTTCTCGAAGCAATAAAACAATTTTATCAACCATCATATCTTCTCTAATTCGCCTATTCCTTTTATTCTTTTCAATAAAATATTTATCAATATATGCTGTCGCTATTTCAACTCTTGTTGGAGCCTATATAGATATATTACTTAACCTTGTTGATATTATCTCCTTTTTTAAACGGAACAATGTACAATCCATTTTTAAGATACAATACAAGAAAAAGTTTGCTAACATCTATAAATCCTAATTTTTTTAATTCTTCAACTAGCCAGACTTCATCTTTAGTAATTCTTGCTAAAGCTGTTTTATTTATTTTACCATCCATAATAAGAGGATCTGGAGAAAGCATTATGCAGTTATCCTTTTTTATAATTGTCAATTCTCCATTATTTTCTAAAATTGCATATTCAACATCTTGAGGAGTTTGAATTTCTTTCATTCTTAGTTGTGCCATCAAATCCTCAATTGTATATCTTTGTCTTTTCATCTCATTTTGTTGAATAACACCTTTATAAATTAAATAACTTTTTTTGCCTTCCATCAAACTTCTAAACTTCGGAACATAAAGACTAATAAGCGCCGTAACTAATTGCAATAAAACAATAATGCTGACAGGAATTATCGACCTTAAAATCGAATGTTCCGGTTCATTTAAAGACAAAGAAAATAGTTCAGAAATGATGAAAAAAACTACAATATCAAAAGCTGAAATTTCTCCTATTTCTCTTTTGCCCATAATTTTTAAGCAAAATAAAATAAAAAAATAACAAAGAATAGTTTTATATATTATTTGAAATATTTCTGTAAAAGTCATATCCACCTCAAATTAATTATGGTTAAATACAAGAATAATATTCTATTTCCAAATTGAAAATCATATTCTTTTTTGAGGGAACTATGAAAAAAAATCTTAAACAAATTTTACTGTGTACGGCAATATTTTTCGCTTTAATATTCATCATCACTTTTCTGATATCAAGTTTAGTAAAAGGCAATTTAATCGATTCAGAAAAATCAAAATTAATTTTAAAAATATCTAGCATTCCTATCTTTTTCTTATATTCATTTTTCATTGGAAAAATCATAAAAAAAAGAGGATTATTAATTGGAATAACCCTCACTATTATCTATCTTTCTATAAGCATATCAATTTTAAACGCCAATAAAGACCTCAATATACTAAACATTATATTCATAATAATTAAAACTCTTAGTTTAAATTTTGGTGCAATTATCGGCGTAAATAGAAATTATAAAAAAGCATCTCTACAAACTAATTAGATTCATCATTAAAAGGATATCCTAAATGAATATAAGCCAATTTAGTTGGCATTCTTCCTCGCGGAGTCTTGTTGAGCAAGCCACTTTTAACTAGATAAGGTTCATATACTTCTTCAAGGTTTTTTTCCTCTTCACCGATAGCGGCAGCAACGCTTTTTAAGCCAACAGGTTTTCCTTCAAATCTTTCAATAAGAGTTGATAAAAATTTTCTATCAACATCATCTAGTCCCAATGAATCAATATGCAACATAGCTAGAGCTTCAGCAGCCTGATTCTCATCTATAATATCTTTATTTTCATAAGAAGCAAAATCACGAACACGTCTAAATAATCTGTTGACAATTCTTGGAGTTCCTCTTCCGCGAACGGCGAGCATTTTCACCGCTTCAGCAGTAATAGGAAAATTAAAAACACGTGAAGTTCTTTCAACAATTTGTGCCAATTCTTCATCAGTATAATATTCTAACTTATTAATTATTCCAAAGCGATCACGTAGAGGTTCAGATAGACTACCAACAGTTGTAGTAGCACCTACTAAAGTAAAAGGTGGTAGTGGTACAGTTAAAGAACGAGCTGCCTCTTCTTTTCCAACAACCATATCCAAAGTAAAATCTTCCATCGCTCCATAAAGCATTTCTTCAACAGCATGTGGAATTCTATGTATTTCATCTATAAAAACTACATCCCCTGGTTCAACAGAAGATAATATTGCTGCTAAATCTCCCATCCTTTTAATAGCTGGTCCATTTATTGTTCGAATATGAGCTCCTAATTCATTAGCAATAACATGAGATAAAGTAGTTTTTCCTAATCCCGGAGGACCATAAAAAAGAACATGATCTAAAGCTTCTGAACGAGACTTAGCGGCCCCTATATAAATTTTCAACATCTTTTTTAAATTGGTTTGACCTATATAATCATCTAAAGTTTGAGGGCGCAAGGAAACTTCTTCTTCATTTTCAGGAGAAGTTTCACTTAATACATCTTCAATATCCAAAGGTTCCGAAAAATGATTTTCCATTTATATCCTGCTCCGACTCAATAAAGATAAAGCTTTTCTAATATATTCTTCTGTAGATAAATCACGTTCAGTAATCTTATTTATGGCAACTGTTATTTCATTTGCCTTAAATCCAAATTGTTTCAATGCATCAATTGCTTCATCAAGATTTTTATCCCCAGTTTTTGTTTCCGCTGAGAAAGTCAATTTACCGCGCAAATCCAAAATTATTTGGCTGGCCGCTTTCGGACCAATGCTAGGAAGTTTCTTCAAAAATAAAATATCAGAACGATCAATAGCTGAAACCAATTGTTCAGGAGTAGTTCCACCTAAAGCAGAAATTGCCGTTTTTGGTCCAACTCCTTTTACAGAAATTAATTTATTGAAAATTTGCTTTTCATAAAAAGTTTTAAAACCGACCAAAAATTGTTCATCTTCTCTAACATAAAAGCTTGTATAAACTGTTGTTACTTGTCCCAAAGGAAAATCCTCTGGATGGGAAACAAAAATTTGATACCCAACACCATGACAATCTACAACTATAGAATCTTTTTGCTGTAAAGCGACTATTCCACGAAAATAGAAATACATATTAGCTCCTTGAAGAAAGAATTAGTAAAAATAGAAATAAAGCAACAAATACCAGGCTAACGATTATAGCACACTTAAGCTTCTCATTTTTATTCATACTTGACCCGATTATCATTATAATGATTTTTGCTTTTCTTTTCCATATAAAAAATGGTTATTTTTATGACAATTTCATAAAAAAACCGCTGGTGGAAATCCAGCGGAATTTTATGTTAATTTTTATGACATTTATTGCAACTTTTATGATACTTCTTATTGTAAGCTTTTATTAATTTGTTACCTTTACTGCCACAACAGGCACAATCTCCTGTTGGGATTTTTTTGATTTTTTTATAAATATATACTCCAATAATAAGTAAAACAACGGCAATAACTAATACAAGTATAACAATATCAATAGTATTCATAATTAATTATTAAGCAGCTTTTTTATTTTCTTTATTTGCTTTGACATCAGCGAAGAATTTTTTAACACCGCCATGACGATAACAAATAATACCAAATATAACTCCAGCAATTACTACCAAATAGATTGGAATAGTCCATAACCATGTTCCAATTACATATACTGTTGAAGCGACTAAATAGCTAGCGACTAACCAGAATAGAACTGTCCATTTGAATTTTCCTTTTGGAAGTTCAGCTTTTGCAGTAGCAGTAGCAGCAAAGCAAGGAATTGTAGTCATATTGAAAGCAACGAAAGCAATTAATGCAGGAACAGTAATACCTGTACTTCTAATAAGTTCAACGGTTGCAGCAACTTCTTCTCCTTCGTTGAAGACTGTACCAGCAACAACGCCAGCAATAACTGCAAAGTAACCAACAACGTTTTCCTTAGCAATTAAACCAGCAACAGCTGTACAGACAAAGCACCAACCAACAAAGACTTGACCAGTAGTAGCATCGACACCAGATTTAAGTTGGACACCGAATCCAAGAGGTGTGAATAAAGGTTGGAAAATCATAGCGATTTGAGCGATGATAGATTCATTGATTCTTTCATCTTCCAAATATTGCCAGTTAGGAGCAAAGTGTAATAATACCCAAATCAAGACATTGGAGACAAGAATAATTGTGAAAGCTTTTTTAACGAAGTGTTTAGCTTTATCCCATAAGTGCAACATAAGGGATTTGAATCCAGGAAGACGATAAGCAGGAAGTTCCATAATGAAAGGTTGTGCATCGCCTTTTAATGTTGTATTTCTCATGAGAATTAAAGCGACGAAAGCAACAACTACACCAAGAATATACATACCGAATGTAATTAAATCAGCATTTCCAATACCAGCGATTTCAACAATTGCACCAGCAATAGCTGTTAATATTGGCAATTTAGCACCGCAGGAGAAGAAAGGAATAACTCTAACAGTAGCAATTCTTTCTTTTTCATCATTTAAAGTACGAGTATTGATCATAGCTGGTAATGAACATCCAAAGCCCATAATCATAGGCATGAAAGCACGACCAGAGACACCAAATTTTCTAAAGATACGGTCAAGGATAAAGGCAACACGAGCCATATAACCGGAATCTTCCAAAATTGAGAAAAATAAGAACAAGAACAAGATTTGAGGTAAGAAACCAAGAACAGCAAAGATTCCACCAACGACACCATCATTAATAAGACCGATTGTCCATTCTTGGGCACCTGCCTTTTCTAGTCCAATACCTACATACTCTGAAATTAAATCAAAAGTATTACTAAATAGATTTGTTAAAATAACACCAGGAGAATTAATAGCTCCGTTAGCAAAAAGTCCTTCGTAAGGTGTACCAGCAAAACTGACAAAATCTTCACTGAACAATCCCATAGCGCCTAAATAGAATAAATCTTCACTAAATGTTAAATGGAATATCAAGAATAAAATTACTGCAAAGATTGGAAGTCCAACCCATTTATTTGTCAATACTCTATCAATTCTATCGGATAAATGTGCAAAGTCTTTTTTCTTAATAAGGATAGGATTTCCATTCTTATCCAAAACAACTTTACCATTCTTATCCAATTTTTCAACCATTTGATAAGTCTTTTTCTTCTTTTTGACTTCTGTGACTTTAATATCGATTTTTGATACAGCTGGAGAACAATTTTCTGTAATCCAATTATAACGATCATTAGCTATAACAGCATCGACACTATTTCCGAAAGTTTCATCGTTGAATGTCTTTTTGTATTCTTCAACGATAGCTTTTTGTAAATCATGACCCTGTTCTTCAATAGAATCACTTTCTACTAACTTAATAGCATGGAACAATGGATTTGAATCTTGTTTCATATCTATATATGATTGTTTAACTTTTTCAATTAATTCATATACGCTAGATTTTTCGAGAACAGATTTACCAAGTCTTGGAGATAAACTTGTTTCATATGCTCTATGCATCAATTTATCAAGATTCTCTTCTTTTAATGCTGAAACAGCTACAACAGGTATGCCTAAAGCTTTTTCTAATGCTTCAACATCAATTTTCTTTTCTGATTTTTCAAGAAGATCAGACATATTTAACGCAATAACCATTGGAACATCCATTTCCATGATTTGTGTTGTTAAATAAAGATTTCTTTCAAGGTTAGTGGCATCAACAATGTTGATTACACAATCAGGTTTTTCATCAAGAATATAATTTCTTGAAATCAATTCTTCTGGTGAATATGGTGAAAGTGAATATATACCAGGTAAATCAACTATTGAAATTGGTTCAGCCTCTTTCTTATATACACCTTCTTTTTTGTCAACTGTTACACCAGGCCAGTTTCCAACGTGTGCAGTACTACCGGTAAGTGCGTTAAACAAAGTTGTTTTACCGCAATTAGGATTACCTGCAAGTGCAAAGTGCTTCATTTATCCTCTCCTCTATTTATGTGGAGCTTCTTTTGTAACTTTCATCATTACATAAACAGCTTCATTTTTACGCAATGTCAATTCGTATCCACGAATTAATATTTGAATAGGATCACCAAGCGGGGCTTTCTTTTGCATAAGAACATGAGCACCTGGAGTAACTCCCATATCAAAAAGTCTTCTTTTGATTTTTCCTTCTCCTTCGACGTTGATGACTATACCTTCTTCGCCGACAGAAAATTCATTTAGTTTTTTCTCCATTTAAACAAACCTCCTTTTTACCATTTAACAAGAATATGATTCGAAACATCAAAATCTAAAGCAAGGCGACCTTCTTGTATTTGAATAATATGGCCACTTTTATTTCGAGCTAAAATTTTAATAGAAGCTCCACTGACAAACCCTAAACTTTCTAAATGTTTTAAAAGCTTTTCATCTGTTAGTGTGAGTTTTAAGATAGTTAAGTCAGTTTCTATTGGAGCTATAGTTAATGGCATTACTTCTTTCTCCTTCCTGTTAGCTATATCTAACATGACAACATTATAGTAATCTGAAAATAATTTGTCAATCTCTTTTAAAAATTATAAAAAATAAATAAGGCAAATATATAAAAATATATAAGTATTATATTTTTAATTATTAATTAATATATCCTATATATAAAACTTATATAAGTCAAAAAAGTAAAAGTAAAATTTCATTTGGTATTGAATATTTTCTTTTGTTTTGTTATCATTAATAAGGTCACTTTTTCTTGGCTCTAACCCTCCTCGGATTTTTGCTCGGAATTAGCGTTACTTAGAAAGAGGAAAAAAATGGAATTAACAAAAGAACAAATCGTTGAATTAGCCAAAACTTATGGTAAAGATGAACACGATACAGGTTCCGCTGCTGTTCAAGTTGCTATTCTTACACACCGCATTAATAATTTAACTGCTCATCGTAAGACTAACATTCATGATGAATCTGCAAAACGTGGCTTAATGATTTTAGTCGGTAAACGTCGTAGATTCTTAAACTACATCGACAAAAAAGATCATGATGCTTATCTTGAACTCATCAAGAAACTCGGAATTCGTAAATAATAACCTGGCCTTGCCGGGTTTTTTATTTTGAATAGGACCTTAAATTCAATTGACATTAAAAGGTTATTATTATAATATTTTTAAGGATGGTGAAAAATGAAAAAAATAATTCTTGGCATCGATGGAATGAAATGTGGAATGTGCGAATCTCATGTCAATGATAAATGTCGCAAATTTTCATTTGTAAAAAAAGTAAAATCATCACATGTCCAAAATAAGACTGAAATTATCGCAGATGATGATGCAGATTTAGATGCTCTTGTCGCTGCAATAGAAGAAGACGGATATCGTGTTACTGATAAGTCCATTGAAAATTATGACAAGAAAGTTTTTTTCTCCTTTCTAAAAAAGAAAAACTAATAGGAGGTTAACAATGTATCAATTAGTTTTATTACGTCACGGTGAAAGTGTTTGGAACAAAGAAAACCTTTTCACTGGTTGGACAGATGTCGATCTTTCCGAAACCGGTAAAAAAGAAGCTTATAACGCTGGTGTCGAATTAAAAAAAGATGGATATTCCTTTGATGTTTGCTTCACTTCGTATTTAAAAAGAGCTATTCACACTTTAAATCTTTGCCTTGAAGCTATGGATGAAGAATATCTTCCTGTTACAAAAGCTTGGCAATTAAATGAAAGACATTATGGTGCTCTTCAAGGATTAAATAAAGCTGAAACAGCTGAAAAATACGGCAATGATCAAGTCAAACTTTGGAGAAGAAGTTATGATGTTATGCCACCTGCTCTTGAACCGACAGATGCTAGATGCCCTCATAATCAACCAGCTTACAAGAACGTTGATAAGAGTGTTCTCCCTTATACTGAAAGTTTAAAAGAAACTGTTGCTCGTGTTGTTCCATATTTTGAAGAACAAATCAAACCACAACTTTTACAAGGTAAAAAGGTTCTCGTTACAGCTCATGGTAATTCATTACGTGCTTTAGTTAAGTACCTTGAAAATATGACAAATGAAGAAATTGTTGAACTCAATATTCCTACAGGTGTCCCACTTGCTTATACATTCGATGAAAACTTCAACATTGTCGAAAAGAAATACCTTGGTGATCAAGAAGCAATAAAGAATAAAATGCAAAGTGTTGCTAACCAAGGCAAAGCAAAAAAATAAATTAAACTTAAATCTAAATAATTTGACCGCTTATTAATTTAAGCGGTTTTTTAATATAGAGAAACATATCTTTTTTAAAAAGAAAATTTGCTCTATAATAATAAATATGAAAGAAAACGAAAACAAACATATTTTTGCAAACACATCACAAAATTCCAAAAGCTATTCTCTAAAAGATCTATTTTCATCGCGAAAAAAATATTATATTCTTTGTTTAACACTTTTGGTAATTTCTGGAACATGTCTCGGTATTAATTTTTCATTAAAGAATTCAGGAAAAAAATACTCAGATTATTCAAACTTTTTTGTTAATGATATCAAATCACAATTTAATATTTCTGAAAGTTCCCAAAATGATGAAGGAATAATCGAAAACGATTATTATGTATATTATTATCGTGATACATGTTCAGCATGCCAGGATATTTCTCCTACAATTTTTAATTACTTAGATAAAATTGCTTCTTTTGCTGATCCAATTATAATGTACTTATTAAATACCGATAATGTATATTCAAATTATCAATTTGGAAGTGATTTTTCATCAGCAGAAGCCTATAAAAATAGTCTGATAAATATTTCAAGTGAGGATGAAATAATTTCTTTCTTCCAAAAAAATACAATAGTTACCCCTATGTTATTTCATATTTCAAATACCAAAATTGCAAATGTATATTTAGGAACCGAGGAAATTACTTCTGTATTAAGTCTTAATGATTATTCTCAATATCAAACCATCGATAAAGTAACGGAACAACTAAATCAAACAAGTGAGCATTATTATATTTATTATTATGATAATTTAACCGAATCGAGAAAATATAAAGAACAGATTTTAAATTTTGTTAGTCAAAATAGCAATTCTATAAATTTATATTTTGCCAACGCTGAAATTTTAGGTATCATCGACAAATCAATTGACAAAGATTTCAACAAGGGACAAACTTCAAGTGTTTCATTGCGCGTATCTTCGCTTCCTTATCTAATAGAAGTTGAAAGAAAAACAGCGGTGAATTCATATATCGGCTTTGATGAAATTTCTCAAATTTTAGGTATAAATAATGAATAAAGTTGTCATTATCGGAAGCGGATGTTCTGGTCTTGCCGCTTGTTATTCACTTTCCAAAAACAAAAATAATAAAATAACCTTAATAACCGCTGATGATTCTTTAGGAAAAAAATATCTTGTCACCGGAAATGGCAGATGCAATATTGGAAATATAAATGCTTTTAATAAAAATTACAATTGCTACATCTCCAATAATAATTTCATCCCGTCTTTTTTTAATGAAGAAGACCAAAATAATTATTATTCTTATTTAAAAGAAGCAGGCATTGATCTTTTTTGTGATGATGAAAATCGTCTTTACCCTTTTTCATTTACCTCATCTAACGTAAAAAAACAATTAACCGATATCGTTATCAATAAAATAGATTACATTCTAAACAAAAAAGTGATAAAAATTGATTCAAATAAAAAATATATTTTCTTAGATGATAATACAACCATTGATTACGACTATCTTGTAATTGCTTGCGGAGGCCTTTCTTCTTATAATTTTAATAATTTATTTGAAAATTTAAATATAAAATCCCACCCTTTCATTCCAGCTTTAACTTCTATAATTCCAAATTTTACTTGGCCGAAAAGAATTATCGGACAAAAAGTTAAAGGGCTGCTAAAAATTAATGTTAATGGAAAAGAATATCAAGAATCCGGTGAATTTTTATTTAAAGAAAAAGAACTTTCTGGAATAATGATATTCAATTCTTCGTTGCTTATCAAAGAAAATCAAGAAATAGAAATAAATCTAGCTAAATATAAATCTTTCTCTGCTAACTATAATAATTATCTTTCTTATTTGCCATTAAAAGTTGCTGAAGAAGCGGATGAGCTCCCATTAAAAAATGGCATTTTAAGATTTAAAGCAAAAGTAGCAACAAATTCCAAAAATTCACAAGTGTTAAAAGGTGGAATAGATTTATCCGAAATAAAATTAACTAATATGTCCCTAATAAATAATAAAAATATCTTTATCATCGGCGAAGCTTTAGATTTCACTGGTCTATGTGGCGGATATAATATTATGGCAGCAATAATAGAAGGATTGAGAGTTTCTATAGATTAAAGCATAATTATGCTATAATAATGTTGAGGTATTAATATGTCAAAAAAAGTTCTTATAAAACCTATCACAATATTAAGAGATACAAACAAGATTTCCGAAATATGTTTTAAAGAAAATCAACCAATATACATAACAAAAAACGGTGAAAATCATTTAGTTATTATGTCTGATGATACCTTTAACAACATATTATCTAAAGATAATGAAGCAGCTAAAATAACATATACAGCTTCAAATAATTTAATTGCTGAAAATAAAAATCCTAATCCGTTATCAATCCCCAATAATACTTCTGACAATTATGGATTTACCAGGATTGGTTTACATGTTTTCGAAGAATCAATTGCAGATATAAAAAAGAATACCGAATCTATTATTGAAGAAATAAAAAATGGTATAAAAAACAAAGAAAAAATAATAGTATTTCCCGAACTATGTTTAACTTCTTATACATGTGGAGATATCTTCTATCAAGAACTTCTTTTACAGAATATAGATTCTGCTCTTTTAAAAATAGCTGAAGAATTCAAGCATCAAAAAAGATTAATAATAATCGGTACTCCATATCGAATAAAAGGAAAGCTATATAATGTCGCAGCAGTCATCAACAAAGGACATATTTTAGCTCTAATACCAAAAACATATTTGCCAAATTATCATGAATTTTATGAAAAAAGGCAATTTACTTCAGGAAGAGATTTAAATACTTTAATTCCAATAGGAAAAGATTTAGTTCGAGTATCCAAAAATATCATTTTTACATCAACAACCACTTCAAGCATTTCTGTCGGTATTGAAATTTGTGAAGATTTATGGTCAGCTAATCCACCATCGACAAAACTCGCTCTTAATGGTGCTACAATTATTTGCAACCTATCAGCATCTAATGAATTAGTTGGTAAAAACACTTATAGAAAAGAATTAGTCAATTCTACATCTGCGAGATTAAATTGTATTTATGCCTATGTTTCAGCAGGAAACGGAGAAAGCACACAAGATGTAGTTTATTCTGGGTCAGCTTTAATTTCAGAAAATGGAGCATTACTGAAAGAAAAAGAATTATATCAAAATGGTTCAATCTATTCTGATGTCGATACAGAAAAAATAATAAAGGAAAGACACTTTAATACATCATTTGAAACAGAAAACGAATATGAAAATATTCCCGTTGAAATCGATGATGAAGATTTAATCGAAAGATACTTTTCACCTCATCCATTTCTTCCTAGATCCGACTCAGCTTTGCAAGAAATACTTGATATCCAAATAAATAGTTTAATAAGAAGAATAAAACAAATTAACTGCAAAGCAGTAATCGGAGTAAGTGGTGGCCTAGATTCTACTTTAGCTTTAATTGTTTCAGTTGAAGCGATGAAAAAGTTAAATAGACCAACAACCGATGTTTATTCAATTTTACTTCCAGCATTTGGAACAAGTTCAAGAACAAAAAGCAACGCTCAAGTTTTAGCCGAATCTTTAAATACTACAGTTGAAATCATCGATATCAAAGACTCTGTAACAAAACATTTACAAGATTTAAATCATCCTCTAAACTTAATGGATACAGCCTATGAAAATGCCCAAGCTCGTGAAAGAACCCAGGTATTGATGGATAAAGCCAATATGGCAAACGGAATTGTCATCGGTACAGGAGATTTATCTGAATCTTGTCTAGGATGGTCAACTTATAATGGTGACCATATGTCCAATTACGCTGTAAATGTTTCAGTTCCTAAAACTCTTGTTATCGACATAATTAGATATTATGCCAAAATACACGAAGAGCTCTATAATGTTTTAAAAGACATAATAGATACTCCTGTTTCCCCGGAACTTCTTCCGACAACTAAAGATGGAAAAATAGCTCAAAAAACAGAAGATTTAATCGGTCCTTATGAACTTCATGATTTCTTTATTTTCCACTATTTAAGAAATTATTTTTCACCAAAGAAAATATTTAGATTAGCAAATATTGCCTTTAAAGATAAATATGAGCCAACAATTATATTGAAATGGGAAAAAGCATTTTTCAAAAGATTTTTCGCAATGCAATTCAAAAGAACTTGCATTCCTGACGGTCCAAAAATCGGTTCGGTTTCCATATCCCCTCGCGGAGATTTAAGAATGCCAACCGATGCATCTTCAAAAATGTTTCTTGAGGAATTAAACGAAATCGAAAAGAATTTAACCGAATAAAAAGACTGAGTTCTACTCCCAGTCTTTTTTGTTTTTGATTGAATACAAGCAACTTTAAATCAATTATAAAAGATGTACGTTATGTTTTAAGCAATAAGCAATATGTTCATCACTCCAATATGAAGCTTGAACTTCTCCGATATGTGCTTTCTTTAACATGAACATACATATTCTCGATTGCCCAATTCCACCACCTATAGATAATGGTAATTTATTTTCTAAAATTGCTCTATGGAAAGGATAATCTTTCTTATATTCCTCATGTTTAATATTTAATTGCTTTTCCATACTCAAAGCATCAACTCTTATTCCCATACTAGAAATTTCAAAAGCAGAATTTAAAACTTCATTATAAACAATTATATCTCCATTTAAATTCCAATCATCATAATCTGCTGCTCTTACATCATGAGGATAACCATTTTTCAAATTACCTCCTATGTGTTCTAAAAATACAGCACCATATTCTTTAGCGACAACATTTTCTCTTTCCTTTGGAGTTAAAGCAGGATACTTATCTTCCAATTCTTCCGATGAAACAAATTTGATTCTTTCTGGTAATTTTATTTTCAATTCTGGATATGTCTCATTGACAAATTCCGATGTTTTTAATAAAGCACTATAAATTTGTTCAACAACATTCATTAAGTATTCTTCATTTCTTTCATCAGAAGTTATTCTTTTTTCCCAATCCCATTGATCAACATATAATGAATGAATACAATCTAACTCTTCAAAAGGTCGTATTGCATTCATATCTGTATATATACCTTCAAAATTATATTTAGCTAAACTATATCTTTTCCACTTTGCTAAAGATTGCACTACTTCCAATTTCTTTTGATCTTCTTGGCATAGAAAAGAAACAGCTTTTTCTACTCCACTTAAATTATCATTTAAACCAGTTTCAGGATCAACAAATAAAGGAGCTGAAACACGGACTAAATTTAAAGCGCTGCTCAATTCTTTTTCAAAAGTATCTTTAACTAATTTAATAGCTTTCTGTGTCTCATTTAAAGTTAATATACTTTCATACTTTTCCGGTAAAACGTTTTTCATTTTAATCATCTTTTCTTAATAAAATACTAATTCCCTTAGCTAAAACATAATAAGCTGGAATTGTTAAAAATATAATCCACAAAGGATGCCAAAGCTCTAATGAAAATCCAAAAAATAAATAAACAACTACTAATAAAATTGGATAGCAAAAATATTTGGCACTTTTGCTAACTATGCATTTTCCGATAGAAGCAACAACAGGAATCAATAAAAATAATAACCAAGCTGGATGCCACAAATTATAACCAAATCCCAACCAAAGAAAAGCTGTTACACATAATAACGAAAAAAACGAAGTTGTTAACCACATAATAAAATCATTTTTCTTTTTGTTGTTTTTATTTTTAGAAGGCTTTTTATCATCCTTGACTTTTAATTCCGCTTCATCACAATGATACACCTTAGCTATTTTTTCTATTTCATCAGATGAAGGAGTTTTCTCACCTATTTCCCATAAAAAAAGCGTATCTTTATTAACACCAATTAAATTCGCCGCTTCTTCTTGCGTATAATTCATTTTTCGACGAAGTGCAATAAGTCTATCTGCTAAATTAAAATTCATAACAATATTTCCTCTTAAATATTTTACGGACAAATGATATAAAGTTCAATTAAACTTTAAAAATCTATATAAAAAAAGTACTAATCGTCCGTTTCGACACCTATAAACTACCTGCTCGTGTTCCCACAAGCAATACCCAACCAACGATTTCTTCACCCATAGGATTATTCCTAACGGCTTAAGGTTCGCTACACTTGGCGGCAAATATGTGACTAGACTTTCACTAGTAATATTAATGCCATGCCTGGCACAATATTAAAAAAATTCATATACATAGTATATGAATCTTAATTTTTATTTATCCACAGCAATTTTTTTAAAATCTAACTGAAAAACTTCCAAATTCTTATGCTTTTTTTGTTTTGTAGCTTTCGTACTATAAAAAATGGTCGGATGAGCGAGATTTGAACTCGCGACCCCTACCACCCCAAGGTAGTGCGCTACCATGCTGCGCTATCACCCGAACAATTAAAAATTATATGTAATTTCATAGCTTTTTTCAAGGTTAAAAAAAATTTATAGATTTAATATTAAAACCTTGATATCAGAAATGTATATTATTACAATTAATAGCGAGGTAAAAAACAAAAATGTATCAACAATATCAACCAGGCTGGTTAGAAGTTATTACCGGTCCAATGTTTGCTGGAAAAAGTGAAGAACTAATCCGCAGAATAAGAACATTATCATACGCTAAAAAATCTATTGTCTGCTTTAAACCTGCAATTGATGATCGCTATGCAAAAGAAGAAATAGCTTCGCATGCAGGAAATATGTGGGAAGCTAAGGCTGTAAAAGATGTTTCAGAAATAAAAGAATTTTTAAAAGACAAAAAATATGACATTGTCGGAATTGATGAAGTTCAATTTTTTTCTTCAGAAATAATTCAATTAATAGACGAATTGATCAATCAAGACACAAGAGTAATTGTTGCCGGATTAGATTTGGATTTCCGAGGAGAACCCTTTGGTGTTATGCCTACATTATTAGCCAAAGCCGAATTTGTAACAAAACTTACTGCCGCATGTAAAATTTGTGGAGAAGCAGCAACTAGAACTCAAAGAATAATCGATGGAAAACCTGCTTTATATGATAGTCCAATTATTTTGGTAGGCGCTAAAGATAGCTATGAAGCAAGATGCCATAAACATCATATTGTTCCAAAGAAATAGTAAAAAAGCAACTTATATTATTAGTATAAGTTGCTCTTTTATTTTAAATTTCTTTTTGGTTATAAATTAAATTTGCCACTTCAAAATTTTTTGTATCTTGAATTCCTTCAACTACAAGAGATTCGCCTTCAATTTCAAATGAAATTTCATAATCTTTTTCTAAATCATTGAATGTTAATGCTACCATTTCATAGACATCTTTTTTAACAACACCTTCTTCTTTTAAAGCAGCTTGCTTTAAATTTAGATTTACTTTTTCATCATTTTTATCATCTTGAGTTTCAGAAATATAATTGTATTGGGTTGCTAAAACCATTCCATCTGGTGCGCTATTATTTATTGCTTTGGCAAATTGTGATTCAACTGTTCCTTCATTTTCAACATATTGTGTTACTGGAATCAAATAACTAACATCATCATACTTTTTCGTATAATAAATATTGAACATATTCTTATTTGTTAATTCTTCAGCATTTTTTGTTGTTCGATTTATTCCAAAGTTTTTTTGTAGGAAATCAGGAACTAAGGTATTCTTTTGAGGCATTTTTTCCAATTTCTCACCATTAACATAAATTGATAACATATTTATAGATGGAAATTCACTAAATGTATAAACTAATGACTCTAACATATTAACTTCTTTTGTCGGCTCATAATTTAAAAACTCTTCGCTGACATCCAAAATTAATTCATCATTAAATACCTCTATTGCATTGACTTTTGTCTCTGCCGGAACTATACCTTTAATAGAATTTGTATTTGCTTTACTATCTGTTTTTAACAAATTAAATAAATCTTTTAAATTTTCGCCAATTGTATTTCTTTTTTTTGTTTTTACTGTTAATGGAACTGTAGTTTTATCGTTTGCAACTAAGTAAATACGATGATTTTCACCTGTATCTTGCTTGATAACATCTACGGGTTCATTTGGCTTCTGATTATAATAGATTCCTAATCCAACACCTGTGCCCAAGGCTGTTAGTAAAAGTGGAACTATCACTAATGCTGCTTTACCTGGCTTTTTTCTTTTTGCAAATGCTACTTCTAACTGTGGAAATTTCTTTTTAATCTTCTCAACAATTGATTTTTCTCTAACATCGATTTCTTTCATTTTACCATCCTCTAAAAGTACATATGAAAAGAAAAACAATTTTAGAACTTCAAATACTTCTTTATAATATTTTCTTTTCCACCATAATTAATTTTTAATTGATCACTTTGAGGAAAAAATAATAAATCTTCAAATACTTTAGATGTTAAATCAGTAACTTTAGCTTCTTTTTTTATCATTGAAATTATATTTTCTACTAATTTATAATGTGTGCAACATAAAAGATATTCTTTTTTCACTGGCCATCTATTTATATCAAAAATTATATGTTTAAGATTATCCTCTTCTATATCTTTTGCTAAATATTCATCAGCATATCCTTTTTTTAAAAAATCTATAGTATTTTTTGTTCCTACAGGAAAAGCATCTTTATTATCTTTTAAATACTTTAAATTATAATCTAATATTTTTATATAACTTTTATTTCTCATTATAGTAGAAAGAGTATTGCACATAATTATTACTAAATCATAATTTTTTTTATTTATTCGATCTTCTATATCTTTTGCTGTTTCTTCTAATTCTGAAAGTGAGCAATTTCCAAGAGGAAAATTCTTTGAAAAAATTAAATCTATATCATGCTTCAATCGGAAATTTACTATCATTTTTAAAAGAGAAACTAATCCTAATCCTGAATCAACTATCGCTATTTTCATAATATTAATATATGTTTATTAAAGAATTAATAAACTTTTTATCAAAATAAAATCTCATCTTACGATGAGATCATAGAGTAATTTCTTTTAATTTGAATAATTCAATTACCGCCATTGCTCTTCCTTTAACACCTAACTTTTGCATCACATTAGAAATATGATTTCTGACGGTTTTTTCGGATATGAACAATTCTTCAGCAATTTCTTTTGTCGTATAATTTCTTATCAATAATTCAAAGACTTCTCTTTCCCTAGCC
>FR893367.1:24746-28944 GCA_000433315.1 Firmicutes bacterium CAG:345
AGACTTCTCTTTCCCTAGCCGTTAAAATAGATGGCATAAATACCTCACACTTTAATGTATGCTAGAAATATTTTTTTGTTTTTCTTTGATAGCTTTAATTAAATTATCAGCAGCTTCTTCAGGCAAAAACTGTCTTAATTCTTCTTTAGTGGCCTTCTGAAGAGAATCAAAAGAAGGATAAGCACTTAATAGTAAAGAAGCTCTTTTCTTTCCTATTCCTGGCACTTCTTCAAATATATCGGTAAACAATGCTTTTTGTCTTTTATTTCTATGAGTTGTAATAGCATAACGGTGAACTTCATCCTGCATTCTCATCAATAAGAAAAATAAAGGGGCCTTACTATCCAATGGTTTAATTTCCAATGTATCTCCATCGATCAATCCTTCAGTTTCATGTTTATCGTTTTTAAAAAGACCAGCTATTTTAATATTAACCTGATATTTTTCTTTAATTTGGTTTGCTACATTAATTTGATTTTCTCCACCATCGACTATAATCAAATCAGGCATTTTCAAATGATCATTCAATAGTCTTGAAATTCTTCTATCCAAAACTTCATACATCATTTGTAAATCATCTTTTTTATTTTCTGATCGTATATTATATCTTCTATACATAGAAGGTGATTTTACACCATTGATATATTTAACCATCGCACCAATAGCTTCTTCACCCTGTAGATGAGAGTTATCATATAATTCAATATCCAAAGGTGCACTGATATTTAATAAATTTCCTAATTCTTCTAGTAATAATAGAGTATTATCTTCAAGTCTTGCAGTTTGAAAATGTTCATCCAATCCTTTTTTAGCATTTTCAAAAGCCATAAATAAAATATCTTTTTTCACTCCACGAGAAGGAACCAAAACTTTAATTCCTAACGCATCTTGAAGTAATGGACACATTTGTTTATCAGTTATCAATAATTCTTTAGGTTTAACATGAGTGGAATAAAATTGCAATAAAATTGAAGCTAAATCTTCATCGATAGTTTCAGTTGCTTCATTGATAAAAAGTTCTTTACCTAATAAAGTACCTTTTCTATACATCAATATAAGAACTGACATATATCCATCCCTTAAAGAATAACCAACAACATCTCGATCGATATGATCAGCCATCATTATTTTCTGTTGAGAAGATATATGTGCTATGCTGTCCAAAGTTTCTTTATAACGTTGAGCAGCTTCAAAATTTAATTCATCAGAAGCTTTCTTCATCTTCAAAGTGATATCATTAACAACTTCTTTTGTATCACCATTTAAAAACTTTATCATTGAGGACAAAATATCTTTATAATCTTTTTCATCAACCTTATTAATACAAGGTCCAAGACATTCACCTAAATAATAATAAAGACATGGTTTTGAAGGAATACTATTGCATTTTCTTAAAGGATATATTTGATTGAGCAATTTTAACATTTGATATGCTGCTCCACCAACAGGATATGGTCCAAAATAAGTAAATCTTTTATCTTTATTAGAATGAGTAATTTTTAAGACCGGATCTTTTCCTTTAGAAAGAGCAATAAAAGGATACATTTTCCCATCTTTTAAAAGAATATTGTATTTAGGATAATACTTTTGAATTAAATTAATTTCTAAAAGCAAAGCTTCTTTTTCAGTGTCTGTTTCGATGGTATCAAAATCACGTATTTCTTGAACCATTCGAAAAACTTTACCTGATTGAGGACGAGTAAAATATTGTTTAACTCTTTTTATCAAAGATTTAGCTTTTCCAACATAAATAATGGTTCCAGACTCATTTTTCATCAAATAACAGCCAGGAGAAGTTGAAAGCAAATCAATTTTTCTTTTTAATATTTCATAATCTTGGTAATTCATTTGAAATATACCACTGTAGCTCCGACACCACCTTCACCTTCACCGCCAAAGGAATAGGACTGCACATTTTTATTTTCGCTCAATATTTTCCAAGTTAATTTTTGAAGAACGCCTGATCCGACACCATGAATAATTCTAACGCGATGATATCGCATTAAAATACAAGAATCTAAATATTGTTTTATTTTTTCTTCTGCTTCATTTGCTCGAAGTCCAATAACATTCACTTCCATTTTAATATCAGCTCTAGGCATAAAAACTCGGTCGATAGGATTTGTTGGTTTAGCCTTTTTTATAGGAGCATTGTTTGGCAATAATTCAAGATTATCTGCATCAACAGTCAAACTTAAACCACCGACATTAACTTTATATTTATTTCCTCTTTTTTCAGTAATTACACCATCTTGGCCAGTTAAAAGAACTCTGACATTATCAGAGATTTGATAATCAGTTTTTTTACCTTTTTTAGGCTTTTCTTCCTCTTTAGGTTTAATTATCTTATTCAATTCACCCTTGATTTTACTGACTTCAGCGAAATTGCCAAGTTTGCCATTTTTATTCCAAATCTTATCGATTTCCTCGATGCGCTTTTCAACATGTTCTTCAATAATTTCTTCTTCTCTTTCCTTTAAAGAAGATAATTGACGTTGCACACTATCAATGGCCCTTTGTCTTTTGGCACTAAGGCGTTCAAGTTCTTGTTTCTGTAAAATTATATTAGCTTTTTCTTCTTCAACTTCAGCTAATCTTTTATTCAATAAATCCAAATTTTGTTTCAAAGGATCACTGCGTTTTTCCTCTACAAAATTCAAAGCATCTGTAATAATATCTTCAGGCATTCCTAACTTCTTAGCTACAGCTATACCAAAACTATGTCCAGCAACTCCATAATTTATTTTAAAAGTAGGAATCAAATTTTCTTCATCAAAAACCATTTTTGCTGATAATACAAAATCATTATTTAAACAGTAATCTTTTAAATCTTCATAATGCGAAGTTAAAATTAAAAAAGAATTTGTTCTTTCTGCTTTTTTTATAAATGCTACACCAAGAGCGGAGCCTTCTAAAGGAGAAGTACCTTGTCCTATTTCATCAATGATTACCAGAGAATTATTTGTCATATTAACAGCTATTTTTTCTAATTCTCTAACATGAGAAGAAAAGGTAGATAAATTATCTAAAACAGATTGATTATCACCTGCTAAAAAGAAAATATGATCGAATATAGGTAATTCCGCATAAGACGAAGGAACCATCAATCCAGCTTGATTTAATATAGCAGCAATTTGTAAAGATTTTAAAAATACAGTTTTACCACCAGCATTTGGACCACTTATTAAAAGAATCTTCTTTTCATCTAAAGATAAATCATTAACAACTAACTTATCTTCTGAAATCAACGGATGTCCAAAATCTTTTAATACAATATTTTTACTAAATTTAGCTATTGAACCATGATATGTATTTCCAAATAAAACTGCTGCATATGTTCTATCGATAATTAAAGCAACATTATATACTTTAATAAGTTCTCCTTTTACTGAAAAAAGAAGCTCAGAAAGTTCTTCAATAATTCTTTGAACCTCAGCTCTTTCCTTTTCTTCCTCTTCTATTATTTTAGAAGAAAGAGCAAGAACCTCATTAGGAATAACATAAGCAGTATTACCAGAATTAGAAGTTGCAGTAACAATGCCATCAATTTTATTTTTATTTGTAGAATTGATAGCCAAAGTTGAGTATCCATTCTTAAAAGCAATTTTTGTATCAGATAAAAATTCGCTATATTTTTTTTGAGCATTTAAAGCAACGCTATCCATACTAGCTTTTAATCGTTCAATATTTCTTCTTAAAGAAGCAAGAAGGCTTGATGCATCAGAAGAAATTTCCATATCTGGAGTAATAGAAGAACTCAAACGGCGTAAAATATTAGGAAAAGAGACTAAATCTAAAAACAATTCATTGACTTCATATTCAGTACGACCTAATAATCCATCTTTCATATTTTGTAAAGACTCAAGATACTTTTGCATTGTATAAAGTTCTTCAATAGTTAAAATACTTTCAACTTTAAGCTTATTGAAAATATTTTTTAAAGAAGGAACTTCAACAGGTTGAATAGTACATCCATCATCAATAGCTATTTTAAAATCCACTAATCTTTTTTTACTTAAATTCAATTCAAAATCATCAGTAATAAAACTAAAAGGAATTTTATTATCTTCATAGGTTATATAATTAAAAAAATTATTATTTAAAATCTTTATTTCATCAAATTGATTCATATAATTATTATACCATAATTATTAAAAAATTAATTAGTCGCTCAATTTTCGCGATCGAAAAAAAGAAA
>FR893368.1:0-5754 GCA_000433315.1 Firmicutes bacterium CAG:345
TTAGGTACTGAAAATAGTCCATATCTTATTGATAATGAAAATCAATATTTAAATATAAAATTATTTGAAAAAGAAATGGAAACTAAACCATATTACTTTACACTTAATAATAATATTGATTTATCAAAAGTAAATGTTGGAAGATGTGTTTCTAATACATTTAATGGAAAATTAAATGGAAATGGATATAAGGTAGTAGTTAATCCATCACAATATTACATGTTTAATTTTTCTGTAGATAATGTTGTTATTGAAAATTTAACTTGGGTATTAAATGGCACAAATGCGCTTGTTTTTTTCAATAGATATGGAACAATAGCTTCATCTTATGATAAATCATCGCAAAAATATACCACTATAACTAGTCAAATTAATTTGACTTTTAATAATATAAAAATTGAAGGTCAAAATAATAATTTCTATAGTTTTAATACAAGAAATTGTGGATTATTAACATATTGTCAAAGTTATGTAGAAATTTTAAATGCTAAAGATGTTGGTGGAACTCCAGATTCAAATAAAAATTCATATTATGCATATACAAGTGAGACTACAAATTGTATTACAAATACTATAGTAAATAATTGTGAAGTTACGGCAAATTTATCTAGTAATACTTATAATTCAGTACTATTAGGTGGACAAACAGAAAGTATTAATAAAATTAATGTTTCAAACTTTAATTATTCAGGAACATTTATTGGTAAACAAATAGGATTAGTTTTCGCAAATGCTAATGATTCACTTTCAGGGTTATCTTTAATAAACTTTAATAATGTTGAATTAATTGGATCCTTAATTTATACACAAGAATCTAATTCTATGGCTGGAATTACATTTGCAAATAATCGTTTAGAATTAGATGGTGCAAAGAATAATGGTACAATTTCACAAATTATTAAAGATAATAAACTAAGCTTAAATGTTGTTGATTCTAAATATGTTTTAACCGAAGCAGAAAATAACAATGTTGAAAAATATGTAATTTCATTAAGTTTATCTGCTCTTAAATTTACAGATGAAACTTATACAGCTGATTTAGGTGAAGCTTCAATTAATACTTTGACTTTTACAATTAATCCTGGAGAACAAAATTTATATAAATCCAAAAATATAACAAAGCGCCAAGCGTTAGAAAAAGGATTAATATTATCTGAAAATTGGATATCTTCAAATGAAGGAACAAAATGTCAGTTTGTAAATAATAATGGTGAATGGTATCTTGTTATAGACTATGAATCAAGCGGTTATTATCGTGAATTTAAAAATACAGATACATATTGCACTGCATCTGTTTATGCATATGATAATACTGGTAGAATATTACATATTTCAGAAGAATAATTAATAAAAAAATAAAGGCGTGTTTTTTCTAAAGCATGCCTTTTTTTACCATAAAAATAAAAAAACAAATCTCAAATAATCTTTTATTTATTGGATTTTTGAGATTTTTTTTGTTTTTAAATGTTGTGTGGATTTTTTATTTTTATAATTTTTTTTGCTTTTTCTATAAATTTAAAATTTTTATAATATTTCTTATTTAAATCTAATCCAAATACATCTGAAAAAGTATTTGTACTTCGAAAGGATGAAAATGGAATTTTTATTTATAATAAATTAAAGTTAAATCATGGAAATGCTGATGATATGTTTGATTACACTGATGAATCGGATGGAACTAAGAGATTATTTGATCTAATACCACTATTTTACGAAAATAGAAAAGTCAGTGTGACATTAATAGATGAAATAGATAGAAGTTTGCACGCAAATCTTACTAGAAAATTTTTGGAACTATTTTATAGAACAGATGAGAAAAAGGATTGTCAATTAATAGCAACAACACACGATTCAAATTTATTAGACTTGGATTTATTAAGAAAAGATGAAATATGGTTTGTTGAACGTCAAAATGATCATAACTCCAAAGTATTTTCGTTAAATAAATTTAAAGAAAGATTTGATAAGAAAATAGATAAAGAATATTTAATTGGTAGATATGGAGCAATTCCAATTTTTGATGATAAATTTGTATTGGAGAAAATAAATGAAGAGTAAATATAGATTAAGTTCCAATGCATTTAAACGTGAAGATTAAGAAGAGAAAATAAAACCACAAAAGATTTTTTTCTTATCGGTTGAAGGAAATGATACTGAAAAAGAATATTTTGATGGAATATGTTAAAGTTATAAGGACAAGAAGTGTAATTAGCGAGATTGAAGTCTTATTCCTTTTGGAAGATAATTTTTAAGTTTACCTTGGCTTGCTTTACCCCAGCCGAGAGGTATTTTTTTATAGAAAACTAAAACTTCTCCTTTATTTGCAGGATCAATATTTATTTCATCTCCATGAAGATAGTCTAAAGCTTCATTTTCAGCTGTTAATATTATCTTATTAGGATAATCATTTAAAGTATGGCTATAAGCATGGGAATAGGTGGATTTTTCCTTTTCATTATATAGTTGAACACCGATCACTTGTGGCTCTAATTTTTCAATACTTTTAAAATAGTGCGAAATAAACCATTCCTTATTTTTATATGTTATTTTCTTTTCTTTTAAAGTTGGATTTGACTCTAATTGTCCACCTTTTTTTAATAGGCAAATATATTGTCCTTCGCCTTGAAAAAAGATAGGAAGAAGATATATTCCTGGTCCTGATGTTTTAAAAAATGACTTATCATCAGGTAAATCAATAATATTATAATTATTGTTATTTTTTAAGAAATTATTTATTTGTTCTTCATCTTCTTTTTGTGAAAATGAACAAGTTGAATAAGAAAGTGTTCCTCCATCTTTTAAAAGCTTATTTGCTATTTCTAAAAGTTCTTGTTGAAGAGGAAGAAGTCTTTCTAGTTTTTCAAAAGAGAAGTCTTCTTCCAATTCTTTTTCTTTGCGGTACATACCAGTTCCTGAACAAGGGGTGTCAAGAATTACTTTATCAAAAAAGTTTTGGAAATTCTTAAGGAAGAAACTCGGTTCGTGGTTTGTTATGATGACATTAGTTAAACCCATTCTTTCGACATTTTGTTTTAATTGATTGACTCTGGTTGAAGAAATGTCGTTGGAGATAATTAATGAATTGGGATTTTTAATGGCATAAGAAATAGTTTTACCACCGGGAGCAGCACATAGATCGATGACTATTTCATTTATTTCCGGATTCAAAAATCGAGAAATTAAAGTTGCACTTGGATCCATGATATAAAAAGCTCCACCGAAGTGTTCAACTGTTTTGCCTAGTGAATCTAAAAAGCGGAAAAGATATTTATCATCTTTATCAACTTCTATATTATGTAGTTTTTGAAAATCTTCCATATCGAGTTTGTTTGGATTATATATAGCTCCTTTATATGGAGGAAAATTGCGTGATTCTTCTAATTTATTTATATCTTTTTCAGATAAATAAGGACATAATTTTTTAAAATCTATCATGGTTAAAGTATAGCAAAATTATAAAGTTTTTGTGAATTAATAATCGCTTTTTTAAATATATAATAAAAAATAATGTTATAAGATAAAATTATAATTGTGAATAATATATTCTATTTTAATAACTCTAAAATGTAATTGTTAATATTATAAATACTTGATTAATTTCTGAACTTACATAAGACTTTTCCATATAAAAAGTTAGAAAAGTTTACTAATTTTATAATTAGAATTATCCAGTTATTAAAATTAATGTAAAAAAGTAAAATTTTTTATATAATATAACGCTTTCATATACTTATTTTTTTATTTTGTGATATATTTAAAGTAGTTAGATACTTGGAGGTATTAATGATGGCTACAAAAACAAAGACAACAACTGTAAAGAAAGCTTCAACTCGTACAAGAAAAGTCGTTCCTACTGCCGAACTTTACATAGTTAATGGTGGTGAAGCAAAATTTGATAAGGCTCATGGCTTTAAAAAGAGTGTTTCTCCTATTTATGGCGTAGAAGAATATTCTTGGACAGGTAAATTAACAAAAGGCGAAGTTAAGTTTGTTCGTCCTACAGGAACTTCTGTTCCAACAAATAATATTTATAATTCTGGTATTACTCTTATCGGCAAAGCTCTTCACGCTTTTTCTATCCACAACGCTTTAGTTGTCACCGCTGAAGGCTCTTGCGATCAAATTATCACCTATGGAAATCCAGATACCAAACTTGAATATGTAGGCGATGAAGAAGTTCATACAGTTTATGTCCGTGTTTATGATAATGCTAATGGCGGCGATTTGAACGATCGTTGGATTGCTTTATCTATCGACTGATAATACTTTTTAAAATTGGGAGGGGTTCCTCCCTTTTATTTTTCAAAAAAATATAATTATTTGCATTATTTTCAATTTAAAATGTGTTTTATTTTTTTTATGCATAATGTATAATTTGAATAGAGGTTAAATTATGAGAATTGTTGATGTTATTAATAAAAAGAAAAATGGTGAAGTTTTGACTTCAGAAGAAATTAAATTTTTTATCAATGGCTATGTTGAAGGAATAATTCCTGATTATCAGGCTTCGGCTTTACTCATGGCAATTTTGCTCAAAGGGATGAATAAAGAAGAAACTTTTTATCTTACTGAGGCAATGCTCAATTCCGGAAAAATAGTCGACTTATCCATGATTAAAGGAGTTAAGGTCGATAAGCATTCTACCGGTGGTGTCGGCGATAAAACTTCTTTGGTTTTAGGACCTCTTGTCGCTAGTGCTGGCGTAAAATTAGCAAAGATGTCTGGCCGTGGTTTAGGCCATACTGGTGGAACTCTTGATAAACTTGAATCAATACCTAGTTTTGATGTCAATTTATCTTCCGAAGAATTTATTAAACAAGTTCAGAATGTCGGCATGGCTATCATCGGTCAAACTGCTGATTTAGTTCCAGCTGATAAAAAATTATATGCTTTAAGAGATGTTACAGGTACTGTTGATTCTATTCCTTTGATTGCTAGCTCAATCATGAGTAAAAAACTTGCTTCGGGCGCGGATACAATTTTACTCGATGTCAAATTCGGTGAAGGCGCATTTATGAAAACTATGGAAGATGCTCAAAAACTTGCTCATCTCATGGTTGAAATCGGACGTTATTTCAAAAAAGATACCAGAGCTGAGATCACAGCTATGGGTGAACCTTTAGGAAATGCAATAGGCAATTCACTTGAAGTTAAAGAGGCGGTTGAAACACTTCTTGGAAAAGGTCCAAAAGATTTAACAGAACTCTGTTTAGATTCCGGCGCAACTATGCTTTTACAGTCCAAAGTAGTTTCTACCCGTGATGAAGGAAGAAAACTTCTAGAAAATAATTTATATTCTGGAAAAGCTTATAAGGTTTTCTTAGAATTTGTCAAAGCTCAACATGGTGATGTTTCTTATATTGAAAATCTCGATAAGTTCCCTGTAGCTTTATATCAAGAAAAAGTAAAAGCCTTAAGAAGTGGATATATTGCTAAGCTTGATGCCTTAACAATTGGTATCGCTTCGATGAAACTCGGCGGTGGACGTGAAAAGAAAGATGATATCATCGATATGGCAGCAGGTATTGTCTTGAATTATAAAGTTGGCGACCACGTCAATAAAGGAGATGTCTTATGTACTTTATATACGGAAAGACCTCATTATGATATCATCGCTAAAGAAGTATTAAGCGCTTATGATATCGTTGATGAACAAGTAGTACCAATGCCATTAATTTACGAAACAATAGAATAAAAAGTTATAAAAGTAAGCTTCGGCTTGCTTTTTTTAATGTAATTCATTTTAAAATTAAT
>FR893368.1:5775-27686 GCA_000433315.1 Firmicutes bacterium CAG:345
TTTTAAAATTAATGTAGCGAAATATTTCCAATATAGATAGATAATTGGTATGATTAATATGTATGTAAGAGGTTACATATATAAAATCACCTGTTTTTTTGTTAAGAAACACTTATTCAATGGCTGGTTTGATTTTAAATAGATTGGATTGGTGTTTTTATGAAGATTAAGTATTTAGGTACCGGAGCCTATGAAGGTATTCCCGCACTATTTTGTACGTGCCCAATATGCTTAAAAGCTATGGAAAAAGGTGGAAGAAATATTCGTACACGCTCACAAACTTTGATCGATGATAAAATTCTCATCGATTTCAATGCTGATACTTATTCTCATTTTATTACTCATAAAATTGATTTTACCAAGGTCAAATGGTGCTTTATCACCCATTCTCATTATGATCATCTTGATGTTGGCGATATTCAAATTATGAGACCGGATTATTCTTATCATCCTGATTATGAATTTACTTTCTACAGCGGAGATAAAGGATGCCGGATGATAAGAGAGAAAATAGAACCGGATTTTATGAAAGATGTAGCTAGATGCAAATTGCTCAGGGCATTCAATCAAGAGTTTATCCCTGGATATCGCATTACGCCGCTTCCGGCTAATCATGATCAAAATGCTTCGCCTTTTATCTTTTTGATTGAAGAATTAAAGACAAAAAAACATATGTTATATGCTCATGATTCTGGGTTCTTTTTTGAAGATGTCTTCGATTATCTCTATCATAATGTCAAGCATTTGGATTTGGTGAGCTTAGATTGCACTGGAGCAATAAAACTAGGATGGAAAGATCATCATATGTCGATCGATGTCGATAAGGAAGTTATAGAACGATTTAAAAAAGATGGTATTGTCGATGATAAAACAAAGATAGTTTTAAATCATTTCTCCCATAATGGAGGAGCAAATTACGACGACCTTGTAAAATTAGAAAAAGAATTGGGTGTAATTATAAGTTACGATGGTTTGGAGGTTGAATTCTAATGAAAAGCTTAATTTTGAATGAAAATATAAGAATACAAAAATTAGATGAATGCATTTTAAGAATAGAATATTCAAAATATGGAGAATTCTGCGATGAAAATACATTTTTAGTTGCTGGAAAAAGTTCATTTACTGAAGAATATAATTTAAATTATAAAGAAGATGAATATAATTATTTATTAGATTTTAAAGATTATGAAATCCGCGTTGATAAAAATTTAAAACAACTTACAGGAATAGCAGTTTATAAAAACAATAAATTAGTCTATAAATATAAGAAAATTGCTAATAGTGGTGAACTTCCATCAATTGAAAAAACACCGCTTATTTTCCCATTGATCGATAAACCTCAGATCATTGTTCCTGAATGTGGATATTCTTATTTAAATAAAAAGAACAATGGTTTTAAAGTCAATAAAAATGCCAATGACCTTTATCTGTTTTTTGTCGAAGGTGATTATAAATTGCTGAGAAAAGAATATGTAAAACTTACTGGTCGCCCTGATATGGTCCGTTTAAAAACCTTAGGAAGCTGGAACTCTAAATATTATCCGTATAGACAAGATGAAGCTGAACAAGTAATTAGAGATTATGAAAATCACAATATACCTTTGGACAATATTGTCATCGATACTGATTGGCGCAAAGCGAGCGATAGGGGAATAGGATATGATATCGATGAGAATCTTTTCCCAGATATGAAAGGCTTTTTCAATTTTGCTCATGATAACAAAGTTGAAGTAATGTTAAACGATCATCCTGAACCTCAAGATGGTGCTAAAAATTGCTGCAGTCCTAATGAAGTTAAATTCCGTGAAGAGAAATTAACTGGTCTTTTAGAAATGGGCTTAGATTACTGGTGGTATGATCGAAACTGGCATACTAAATTGATTTCTTTAGATGGAGTTATTAATCCTGAAACCTGGGGACAATATCTTTTCCATGATATCACCCGTCATTATTATGAAAAAAATAAAAAGGAAAAATATCCACTCCGGGCATTAGCGATGAGCAATATCGACAATGTATCCAATGGTTATTATTATCATATTACCAATTCTGCCTCACATCGCTATCCATTCCAATGGACAGGAGATATCACTTCATATAGTTCTTCCCTGATGGAAAATATCTATGATATCTGCCGTGCTAACTTAAATGAAATAATTTATGCTAACCCTGATTGCGGTGGTCATATCGGCAATCCTGATAAGGAATTATTTTTAAAATGGATGCAAGTAGGATCGCTTTTACCAGTATTAAGACCACATTGTTCAAATATGGTCATAAGATATAGAGAACCATGGAATTACGATGAAGAAACAGAAGATATCTGCCGCAACTATTTTTCTTTGCGTTATCGCCTTTTGGAAAAAATCTATAAAGATGCTCATAAATCCTATGAAGATGGTTCACCACTTGTTAAATCCTTATCATGGGATTATCCAAAAGATAAAAATTGCACTAAATATTTCGGCGAATATTTCTTCGCAGATATTCTTGTTGGTTATTTAGATTATGCCTCAGCAAATTTCTGCCAAAAATCCTTGCTCAGCGGAAAAGATTATGTTGGAAAAATTAAATGCCGCTATTATTTAGGAACAAATTTAGAAGGCGAACCAATATTAGAAAAAGAATATAAAAAAATCGATTTTGAACTAGTCAATGTTCCACCAGAAAAAGAAGTTCCAACCTATAACTTCTCAGCGATTTTTGAAGGTAAAATCAACCTCACTAAAAAGGTCAGTCTCTTGGTGGAAAACGATGATGGCGTTCGAGTTTATATCGACAATAAATTAGTTTTTGACGATTGGAATAACCATGGGGCAATAATTATGCCTATCGGTGAATTTGAAAAAGGAATTCATGATCTGAAGATCGAATATTATCAAGCTGGAGGAGAAGCTTTTCTCAAATTATTCAAATCAACTTATGATTATTCAAAACAAAATAAGATGTATTTTCCAGAAGGTGAATGGCTTAATCCATTTAATGGAAAAATCATTCAAGGAAATAAAGCTATCCATGTTGTTGCTGGAATCGATGAATTGCCGATGTATTTAAAATTAGGTACTATATATTCACTTTTAAAAGAAGCGAATCATGTGGAAGATTTAGACTTTTCTAAGATGACTTTAGATTATTACCCTTCGATGACAAATTTCATCGAAGATGAAATCTATGAAGATGATGGTAAAACTACCGGTTATCAATTCGGTGAATATAGAAAAAATAGATATAAGACCAGCTTCGATGAAAAAGAACAAGCCTTTGTTCTTGATCTATTTAAGGCGGAAGGAAAATATCAACCATATTCAGAAAGAGAATATATATTGAAATTCCATCTTTTAAAAAGATATGAAGTAGAAAAAATAGTTTTAGATGGCCGAGAAATCACATATAGAAATTATTCAAAAGACAATAAATTATTTGTCTTATCCTATGGTGATAAAGCTAGAGAAAGCAAGGTATCTTCCGCTCATTTCAAAGTTGATTTAAATGCTGATCACCAAGTGAAAATTTACATTAAGAAACATTAAAAATTTGTAATTCATAATAAAAATAATGTGAAGATTACAAAGACTATATATAGTAAAATTATAGTGTAATCTAAATAGTTAGATAGAAAGAGAAGGACATATGAATACTGATCAAAGAATAGAAGCGTTAAAAGAAAGATTTGTTCGAAAATTTAAAGAAGAAGCTACTGATGTTTTTTCTTCCCCAGGTCGAATTGAACTTTTAGGAAACCATACCGACCACAATAATGGCAAAGTTTTGGTTTCTACAATCGATTTAAATATTTTAGCTGTCGCCAGCAAAAGAGATGATAATCGCGTAGTCTTTTATTCTAAAGGCTTCCCTAAGATGACAGTCACCTTATCGAGATTGAAATTACACGAAAATGAATATGGTACATCTGTTGCCTTAATTCGCGGTGTCTTATTTAAGATGAAACAATTAGGCTATAAGATCGGTGGCTTTAATGTAGTTTCCGATTCTACTATTTTCAAAGGAGCCGGTGTTTCTTCTTCAGCAGCTTTTGAAATTTTAATTGGCAAAATTATTTCCTATTACTATAATGAAGATTCTATCGCTGCCTTCAAATTAGCACAAATTGGCCAGTTTGCTGAATCGGTATATTTTAATAAACCATGCGGTTTACTCGACCAATCGGGAATTGCTTTAGGTGGTATCAATTATATCGACTTCAAATATCTTGTTGAACCAGTTATCAAAAATATTAAAGTAAAAATTCCTGGATATCAATTCTTACTTATCAATACTGGTGACGATCATTCTAAACTTACACCATGCTATGCTGCAATCAAAGATGAAATGGCCATGGTTAGTCATTATTTTGGTCAAAAAGTTTTGCGCGAAGTCGATGAAGAAGAATTCTATAAGCACATCGATGAAGTTGAAAAGAAAACTTCACATCGTGCAGTCCTCAGAGCTACTCATTACTTTGAAGAAAATAAACGCGTTGCCAGAGCTTATGAAGCTTTAACAGTCAATGACTTTAAGACATTCTTTAAGATGATGGATGAAAGCGGCTTATCATCATATAACAATTTACAAAATTGCTATGTTGAAAGCGAAGAAGAAAAGCTTCCGCAAGCACTTAAATTTGTTAAGACCTTAAAAGGTGAAATTTATTCCCGCGTCCACGGCGGTGGTTTTGCTGGAACTATGCTTGTTGTTATCGCTGATAAAGACTTTGAAGAAAATTATAATATCTTAGTTGAAAAATATGGTAAGAATAACGTCATGCGCGTTGCACTTACTGAAAATGGAACCTGCCATCTTTAATGAGGAAAAAATATGGATAAAGCCAAACTTATTGAAGAATTAATTTGCTATGCTACAAAAAATCTCTCATTGAAAGAACTTGATTCCTATTATGTTCGCAATGTCTTAATGAGAAAATTTAAAGTCGATAAAACCTATGATGGAGAAATAGATAAAAAAGCTATTGAAGAACTTTCTTTACCAGATAGTTTAATTGAAAAAATTAAAGAATTAGCTAAAGAAGAACATTTAGTCGACGAAGGTGATGAAGATTTATTCGCCTGTGAAATCATGGGAGACCTTTCTTTGCTTCCCCAAAATTTTGTGGATGAATTCCATAAAATTGCGGAAGAAAAAGATAAACAAGCCGCACTTGATTGGGCCTATGATTATGAAATAAAAAATAATTATATCGCCAAAAGCGCTATCGATAAAAATATAGTATGGTCTTGCCAAGATGGAAAAAGACATGTAGAAATTTCTATCAATTTGTCTAAGCCTGAAAAGACCAATAAAGATATTGCTAAAGCAAAAGCTGCTCCAGCTACTGGTTATCCAAAATGTGCATTATGCATTGAAAATCTTGGATTCAAAGGTGGAAACGGAAAGCCTCCAAGAGAAAATATTCGTATAGTACCTCTTACTTTATGTGGCAATCCATGGTTTTTACAATATTCGCCATATGGCTATTATTATCAACATGCTATAGTTATCAATACTAAGCATTCACCGATGTTTATCAGCCGTCAAACCTTTGCTAATCTTTTATCATTCCTCGATGTTTTCCCAACATATTTTGTTGGCTCCAATGCTGATTTACCAATTGTCGGAGGATCTATTTTAGCCCATGAGCATTATCAAGGTGGAAGACATCGCCTTCCAGTTTATGATAGTGCTGACTTATTTGAAATTGAACATAAAAATTTCCAAGATTTAAAGATAACATATTTGGATTGGTATAATTCAGTTATTAAAATTTCCGGCAAAAATAAAGAAGAGATTGTTGAAGTTGCTGATAAAATATTTGAAGCTTGGAAAAATTATGATGATCAAGAAGTTAAAATCATCCATAAGACAACCGAGCAACATTCGACAGTTACTCCGATTGCCATTTATGAAAATGGACTTTATAATCTCTATTTAATCTTGAGAAATAATAGAACAGATGAAGAAAATCCGGAAGGTATTTTCCATGCTCATAAAGAATATCATAACATCAAGCAAGAGAGCATCGGTTTGATTGAAGCCATGGGCTTATTCATTCTTCCAGCCCGTCTTAAAAGACAATTCAATAATATCAAGAATATTTTATCCAATGATAAATATGATATTGAAAATATGTATGCAACTTCTGAAGATATGAAAGTTCATAAAGATATGATTGAAAAATTAATTTTGTCTTATGGAAGAAGAAATACACTAGAAGAAGCTGAAAAACATATCACTGAATATGTCAATAACACTTGCATCAATATTTTGAAAAATACCGCTGTTTTCAAAGAAGATGAACAAGGTCAAAAAGCTTTGAAGAAATTCTTAACCAGCATTAATTTATAAAATAGAAAGAGAAAATTATGATTACTAAAACATTTTTTGATAAATATAAGAGCGAAGATATCCATTTATTTACTTTAAAAGGAGATAATATTGAAGTTGGTATCATTGAATATGGTGCTACTATCAATTTCATAAAATTTGATGGAATCGATGTCGAATTAACTTATAAAGATTGCCAAGATTATATTGATAATGCATCATATTGCGGTGGTACTATTGGAAGAGTTGGCAACCGTATCGCTGAAGGTGTCTTTACTCTCAACGGAAAAGAATATCACGTTGCAGTAAATAATGGTAAAAACCATCTTCATGGTGGAATTGAAGGCTTTGACAAAAAAATCTTCAAGAGCGAAGTACAAGAAGATAAATTAGTTATGACATATTTAAGCAAAGATATGGAAGAAGGTTATCCTGGTAATTTGTCTTTAAAAGTAACTTATAGTGTTAAAGGAAATACATTATTTGTCGATTATGAAGCTACTTCTGATCAAGATACTTTATGGTCCCCAACAAATCATGCTTACTTTAATTTAGATGGACAGGAAAAAGGTTATTGTCACAATAATCTTTTGATGATCAATGCGGATTATTATAATCCAGTTGATGCTAACTTGATTCCTGATGAGAAAAAAAGTGTTGAAGGAACAATATTTGATTTCCGTAAACTCAAAAAGATTGCCACCGATATCGATAACGAAGAATTAAAACCATTTGCTGGGTATGATCATAACTTCATCTGCAACGATTCTTTAATCTGTGAAGCCAGAAGTACTTTGACAAATATCGGTATGAAGATTTATTCAAATTTACCTGGAGCCCAGTTTTATTCTGGTGGTCCAGCTAAAAGAGGCTTTGCCATCGAACCTCAACTTGTTCCAAATGCAATAAATAATAATAAATATACAAAACCAATCTTACATAAAGATGAAGTTAAGAAAGAGTATATTGAATATTCTTTTTTCAAGGTAAACTAAAATGATATTTGATGCCTTTTTTACAAAATCCGCTGGTTGTTGGGTCTATAATCCGGAAGAAGAGAAATTTATCAAAGGTAAAAAATCCCATGGATATGGAATTATAAAATATCCAGAAGGATCTATTTACTATGGTGATATCTATTACGACGGAGAAAATTTCAATAAATTAGGAAAAGGATTTCAAGACTTTTCCTATTCTGGAATTAGATATGATCTAAGAAAATTTTCCATTCAAAGATATTTATATTCTGGAGAATATGATTACCGCAAGACCGATTGGATTTATGGGAAAGGCATTTTATATTATCTCGATGATGAAAATAAACCATTAGCCCATGTTCCAGGAATTTATAGTGGACTTGAGAAAATCGATGAAGCTGAAGTGGATGAAGAAGTTATTGAGGAATTTAAAAATACTCCAACCACTTTGCCAGCTCTGTCATTTGCAAGTTATATAGGAGAGCATATTAATCCGAAGTATATGCTTATCGGTGATTCATATTTCGATTTGTTTGATAATATCGATTTTGCAGGTGATTATAAATTAGAAAATTTGCATAAAGATATTTTGAATTTAGGAGTTTGCGGATATACATATCCTGAATTTATACCACTTTTAGATTCGATGAAAAAAGTTCAATCGGTTCAGCAAATTTATGTAAATTTAGGATTTAATGATCTCCATAAAAGCCGTACTAAAGACGAAGTATTTAAAGATGCTAAAGTTGTTTTAAAATTTTTGAAAGACACTTTCAAAGATGCAAAAATCGGTGTTTTAAGTGTTGTTTCTAGTCCGATTTTTAAAAACTTCTTAGAAGAAGAAACTTCTTATAATAAGCTTATAGAAGAATATTGCCAAAAGCAGAATTTTGAATTTATCGATATGAGAGAAAAAATGGAAGAAATCGATAAAGAAAAAGGTGCTTTCCACATGGATAATATTCATCCAAATAGCAATGGCTATAAATACTATGCTAAAAGATTATTTGGCTATGAGAATTAAATATGAAATATCAAGAAATATATTTAAAAGATATCAATAATGCTATTAAAACAGAAGCTAAGTTATGCTGTTATATCCCTGATAATTTTCAAGAATATTGCCAAAACAGAAAAAGAAGAGCAATGTTAATTATTCCCGGTGGTGCATATACTTTTGTCTCTGAAAGAGAAGCAGAACCAATCGCCTTAAGACTTATCGGAGAAGATATTGCATCATTTGTTTTAAAATATACTGTCGGTCCTTATAAAGATGAGAAAGTTCCACTTTTAGAAGCGTATACAGCAATTTTATATATAAGACAAAATGCTGAAATTTTCCATCTTGATGAAAATAAAATCGGTGCTATTGGGTTTTCAGCTGGTGGTCATTTTGCTTCTTGTTTGCCTTTATATTCTGAAGAATATCTGGAAATATTAGGATGCAATAAAGAAGACTTAAAAATTGATATAGCAGTTCTTTCTTATCCGGTTATTTCGATGAAAAAAGAACTTACACATCTAGAGACAAGATATAATAGAACACTCGAAGATGAAAAACTTGTTAGAAAATATTCTATAGAAAATTATATAAACGAAGATTATCCACCGACATTTATCTGGTGTACAGCTGAGGATAAATTAGTTCCACCTCTAAATTCTTTGATATTAGCGCAGAAGCTGCTTGAAAATAAAGTTGAAGTAGAATTGCATATGTATCCTCATGGTGTCCACGGATTAGCCTTAGCTAATGAAATTACAAATGTTGTGGAAAAAGATGTTCAAAATTGGATAATTGATGCGATAAGATTTATCAAAAACCATTAAAGTTGGGAAACCAACTTTTTTAAATGAATAAATTTCATAAAAATACATATAAAATAACAAGGAGATATTATGAAATTTATTCTTATTTTATTTGTCTTACTATTCAATTTAAGCATTAAAACTGATACACAAAAGTATAAATTACCACAAAATGAAGAATTGAAATTAAATGCTAAAAGCCATATTCTCATGGATTTTGATTCTGGAGAAATATTATATTCCCACAACGAAGAAGAAAAACTTTATCCAGCATCGATGACAAAAATGATGGGAATGCTTTTAGTTTTAGAAGCGATAGATGAAAATAGATTAAATTGGAATGATATTGTCGAAGGATCAGAAACAAGTTCTTCAATGGGAGGAACACAAATATTTTTAGCACCGAATGAAAAGATGAGCGTAGATGATCTATTTAAAGCCGTAGCGATAAATTCGGCTAATGATGCCATAGTTGCTCTAGGTGAAAAAGTAAGTGGAAATATCGATTCATTTATTGACTTGATGAATAAAAAAGCAAAAGAATTAAATATGGTCAATACCAATTTTAAAAACGCCACAGGATTTGATAATGAAGAACACTATACAACAGCTAAAGATATGGCAATTTTAGCTAGAAATTTATTAAAACACGGAGAAGATGTTCTTCGCTATACAAGGATGAAAGAAGCCTATATAAGAAAAGATACAGCAAATCCATTTTGGCTTGTTTCAACAAATAAACTTCTTGGAAATTATGAAGGATTAGATGGTTTAAAGACTGGTTTTACCAATAAAGCTGGTTATAACCTAACAGCGACTGCCTATAGAAAAGGTGTAAGATTAATTTCTGTTATTATGTGCGCTAAAACAATTAAAGAGAGAAGTCAAGATACTGTAACTTTGCTAAATTATGGATTTTCTAAAGTTAAAGCGATAGAAATATTTGATCAAGATACATCTTTAGCTACTTTTACATTCAAAAATGCTTTGACAAAAGATACAAAATTATATCCGAAAGAGAAAATAAATCCTGTATTTCCTATAAACGTAAAAGCAGAAGATTTAGATTATAAAATAGTTATAACTAAATCTTCTGCACCATTAAAAGCTAATGACGTTGTAGGCTATCTTGTAATATCTTATAACGATATTACAAGAAATTATGATGTTGTTATCAAAGAAGATGTTCTTACCAAAGGGTATTTTGATTATTTCTTTGAATATTTGAAAGATATGATGTGCTAAAGCTTTTCTATTGTTACAGTGATGGATTTGATGTAGATTCTATTTACTGATGATACAGTAATTGGAGCAGTTGATTTATTAGTATTTTCATATATTGCAATATTATTTGTTTCAGATAATTCAAAAGTATTCTTATTTATAACTAATTTAAATGTTTCTTTACCATATTTTTCACATTCTATGGATAATTCTTTTATATAATAAGTATCTTTAAAATTATTTGATAAATTAATTTCGAAACTACCACTATATTTACTACTACCAAGTTTAATTTGATTTATATCACCATAAATTTTTGTTAATTTAGATAATAAAATTAAATCATTATCAGAACTATTAATTAATTTTTCAGAAATTTTTTCATCAGTTATTGCTGAATCATTTTCTTTAGTTCCAGAAAATGTATATTTAGTAGAAATGGCAGTAATTTTTTTCTTTTCTATTACTTTTACTTCAAAAAGAGTATAGGCTTCAGAGTTAATAGTTGAAGTTACATAAATATAGATATCTTTGTTAGTATCATTAAGTTTATTGGCAGTTAATGTTCCATTATCTACACTTACTATATCTGAATTATCAGATTTCCAAGTTATAGATTGATCAGCACCATCGGGTTTAACAATGGCAAGTAATTCAATTGAAGTTCCTACTTCTATTTCTAGAGTTTCTTCAACAAGAGTATTATCTGAACTTTTATATATTTCTATACTTTTAGGATTTGGTTTAGGTGCTTCAATATTGAAAGTTATTTCTGTATCTGAAGTAAGAGTAAATGAATAAAATCCATCGCCTTCATCTATTATTTCTGTGTTGTTATTACTAATAATACTTATGAGTTTGTAACCAGCATCTAATTTGTCTTTATTTATTTCAAACATTATTTTTATTTCAGAACCATATTTAACTTTGCAGTTGTTAGATAATTCTTTGCCTTCACTATTTAAAAAATATAAAGTATAGTAGTCTTCTGGAATATCAATTTTCCAACTAAGATTAAATTCTTTATTAGTATCGATAGTGAATGTGGCGAAAATTGTGATAGTAGATTCTTCAAAATCTTTTAAAACTAAATCATATTTTTCGTCAGCATTAATTTGAAGTTCTTTATTATTTGCCATTACTTTTTCTGTAATGTAATTTTTATTTGGACTAACTGAAATAGTTAATGTTTCATCACTAGAAACTGATGCTCCTTTTTCAATTATATTTCCTGCCGAATCAATTATTGAAGTAATTGAACCATTTGTAGAATCACTTATTGAAATGGTTTTTACATCGTAATTGTAATAAATTTTTATTGCTTTAATATGGAATTGTTTTTCTGTTATTTTTAATTGTAATTCATCAAAAGAATTTGAATAAATAGCTACATTATTTTTTGAATTGGTAGATAATTTGCCATTTGTACATGTTATATTTTTAAAATTAGAATTGGTATTTGCTAAAAATTCTATTTCTAATCTTTGGATTTGCTTATTAGT
Source organism: Firmicutes bacterium CAG:345 (assembly GCA_000433315.1). Lineage (NCBI taxonomy): Bacteria > Bacillati > Bacillota > Firmicutes bacterium CAG:345. The sequence goes on from FR893368.1 coordinate 17,603, forward strand.
TTTATTTGTTATAGTTATAGAATTATTTACATAAAATCTGAGAGCATTATCTAAATTGCTAATAAATCCCGGATTATTACCAGAATTTTTATCAAAAGTAATATCAAAATAATTTGAAGTAATACTTGTTAAATTTTTAGTATCACCATTAAATGTTACACCTTTTTTACTTGTTCCGCCTTTTACATTAATGAAATCGAAGGCAATTAAATCAACATCAGCAGGAGTAACTTCGATAACATTAATTGTTATTTCGTTACTTGTAATATTATTGTCACTTGTATATTTAATTGTTGCAGTTCCTAAAGATAGAGCATGAACATATTTAATTCCATTTTCTTCAATTATTTCAATTGAATTAGTTGATGACTCAATTGTTGGAGTAATAGTTCCTTGATAATTAGCAGGGAGAATTTCTATATTTAAAGAAGTTTTATCGTTAACTAATAATGTATTGTTATCTACACTGATGTTGATAGATTCAATTTGTTTAACTGGTCTTTCACAAAGAGTAACTGTTATTGAACGAAGTTTAACGTGTCCACTTGATCCAGTAACAGTGAAAACAAATTTTTCATTGTTTCCTGTAATGGAATTGTTTGAAATTTTTTCACCGTTATAAGTTAAGTAATTTGAACTATTATCAACACCATAATCAAATTCAACTTTGGAAATATTAAGTGTTGGGTGAGAAATTGTTATTGTATTTCCTGAGTATACGCGAGTTTCATTATATCTAGATTGATATGAAGGCTCAGAAGTACCTGTTCCTTTTGAAAGTAAAACGTTTACTTTTGATATTTCTAAATTCTTATTATTGTTATGGTTTTGAGTATAATCGAATGTTACTTTATCATTGGTACTAACTTCTTCTTTAACAGTAATTATCTTATTTGTAATAGAAGTAGAAATATTTTCATTACCATTGATATCGGTAATTGTAGCGGTAATTTCTAAGGAACCATTATCTGGTTTCTTTAAAATTGTTAATTTATTTCCATTAATTGTTGCTATATCACTTGCAATGTTATTAGCAAATTTAAATTCAACCTTGTCGGTGCTATTAACTGGAGCGATATCGTAGTTAAGATCTATTGTTTCACCTATTGTGGCAATATCTTTACTGGATTTAATTGCTACTGAAGTAGAAGGAAGAAAAATTTTTCAATGTGAGTAATGTGTTGGAATTCGAAAATTTGTTTATAAATAGTAACAAAAGCAGAGAAACTAAAGCGGTCACCAATTTTTAGTGAACCGAGAAATTCTTGATTATCAGTATCTCCTTTTGTATATAAGTAATAATCCACGTCACTATTTGCAATACTGAATTGGAAACATTCATTAACTTTTGCGCTTTTGATTGAACGATTCTTTTTAGAAGGTGAATTGTATGATTTAACTATTGCATCGGTAACATTGACTTTAGCATTGATTAAATCTTCTTTTAATTCGACAATTGAATCTTTATTAAGATTATAGACAACAGGAGTTTCTAAGTTGTCTTTTTTTGTAACACTGCTATATTTTTCTACTTTAATTATATAAGTAGGATAAGCATAATCTGAACCTTTATCAATATTTAAATCACCTTCGAATTCAATGATAGTTTGTTCAGGTATAAAACTTGCTATATCAGAAGAATTGATTCCTGTGAGACGAAAATTATTGGTACCACTAGAAGCATAGGCGATATTGCCATTTGCCCCCCATGACATATCCACGGGATTTTATTTTGGTGCCGTTTTCATAATCTTTTATATTTTTTAATTGGGCAGGGATAGCTTCTCCTTGTCCAGGTTTATTTTCATAATTGATATTCCAGTTTGTAGTATCGATAATGGCAATTTGATTATAATTAGTAGAAGAATAGATAATTTCTTTAATTGAATTATCTTTGGTATTGGAATATTCTTCCATAGTCCCTTTTAATCCATCTTCTTTTAAAAGTTCTTTTAGTCTATCGACATCTTTTGTTTCAGAAGAAGTGGAGAAGGTAAATCCATTAACTTTACTCCAGGATAATTTTTCATAATCACCGGTTCCTGCACTTGCGGAGACAACTTGTAATTCCTTTTTTAAGCTCGTTGCTTCTTCGGTTAAAACATATTTTCTTGCACTATTTGTAACACCGAAATAAGTGACGACAGAAACAGAGGTTAAAATAGCAATTATAGCTATGACAATTACTAGTTCAACCAAAGTAAAAGCTTTCTTTAACTTTTTACTAATTTTTTTGCTCATTTTAAGAATGATCCTCCAATTGTAAATAAAACAATAGCCACTATTAAATTAATAGCGGATGAAGCAGGATTGCAGCAACTTAAATGAGCTCAACAATTATTGCCACATTTATAGTATTCATAAAAATAAATGTTGTCAATTAAAATTTTCACTTTATTTTTTACTAAAATGTATAGAAAAATTTATTTCTATAAATAAAGCTATTTATTTTAAAATAATACAAAAAAATAAATAATTATAAAAAATATATCAAAGATAAAATATAAAATAAAAAATATTTTAAAAATTAGTTTTTATAAAAGATAAAAAATACGAAAATAATCTTAAAATAAATTCTTTTGTTGAAACATGTCGAATAGAAAAGACCTATTTTTTTAATGTGCTACCATAAAGACCGAGGTGACAATATGGAAAACAAAATAAGAATCTCAACCTTTGATAATGGACTTATTATCAAGATATCTGGTGAGCTAGATTCTTATAAAACTTTAGCATATAAAACCAAGATCAGAAAAGAGATGGAAAGATCTCAACCATTATATTTGATCTTTGATTTTAAAAATCTTCAATTTCTTGACAGTGCCGGAATTGGCCTTGTTCTCGGTCGGTATAACGAGGTCAAAAACTATGGAGGAGAAGTTGGAGTAATAGGCCTATCAAGCTATGCTGAAAAGATTGTGAAGATAAGCGGCTTATCTTCAGTAATCGGTATTTATAAGTCACTAGCTCAATTTAAAAAGGAGGTAGAAGTAAAAAATGGATAATAGTATGGAGATTAAATTTCGGGCAACATTATTAAATGAAGGATTAGCGAGAATTGCTGTTGTGCAATTTATCAATTATTTGCATCCGACTATGGAGACCATCGGTGAAATAAAAACCATAATTTCCGAAGCGGTAAGCAATGCCATAATTCATGGATATAAGATGGATGATTCCAAGGATGTATTTTTAAGAGCGACTGTAGAAAAAGATGTTCTTGAAATTGTTGTAACTGATTTTGGAAAAGGAATAGAAGATTTGGAACTAGCTAGAAAGCCACATTATACAACAAGACCAGATTTAGAAAGAGCGGGAATGGGCTTAACAATTATCGATACGCTTTCTGATGAATTCATCTTGAGATCGGTGGTTAATATGGGTACTAAAGTTATAGTTAAAAAGAAAATTCATTGCACAAATCTTAACGAGGAAGAAAGTGGAAGTTATATCAAGTAATGAATTATTTAAAAAAGCTCAACAAGGATCGGAAGAAGCTTTAAATATTCTTTATCAGCAAAATAAAAATTTAATCTATTCAATTTTAAAAAGATATAATTATCAGTCACAAGATCAAGAAGATTTAGTATCTTCAGGGAGTATTGGTTTAATCAAAGCAATTAAAAATTTTAATGTGGATTTAAATCTCTGTTTTTCAACTTATGCGGTTCCTTTAATTCTTGGAGAAATAAGAAAATATTTTCGTGAAAAAAATGGTTTAAAAGTCAGCAGAGGATTAAAAGAGAAAGGAGCAGAAGTACAGAAGTTCATCGAAAATTATCTCAGTAAAAATCAAGAAGAACCCAGTATTGAAACAATTGGAAAAAATTTGAATCTCAGCGATGAAGAAGTAATTATGGCTTTAGAAGCCGGTTATCAAGTAACTTCTCTTGATAAAACACATGGAAAAGACAATGATACTGATTTGAAAGATTTGATCGGCGAAGATAACCAAAAAGAAATAATTGATAAAATGGATGTTGAACTAGCATTATCTGTTTTAACCTCCAAAGAAAGATTATTTGTGGAATTAAGATATTATGAAAATCTAACTCAACAGGAAATAGCGGAACGTTTTTTTATCAATCAAGTTGCGATATCACGTATGGAAAAAAAGATTTTAGAAAAGATGAGAAAGAAATTACTTCAAAATTAGAATAAAGAAATAACTTTTCACCATAATGAAAATGAGGTGAAAAGATGAATTCAGAAGAGTTTTTAAAATTAGCAGAAAAACAAAAACCAAAAAAGCATGCATTTTTGCATTCAATACTAGCTTTTTTGTGCGGAGGAATAATTGGATTATTAGGGCAATTAGAATATAATCTTTTGATTAAATACGGTCAATTGGATCAGAAGAGTTCTTTGACCCTTGTTTCCATAACTTTTATTTTTATCAGTGTATTTTTGACATTTTTGGGTGCCTATAAAAAATTAGGTCAAATTTTTGGTGCGGGGTTATTTATACCTATTACTGGCTTTGCTAATTCTATGGCTAGTGCTGCAATTGAATATAAAAGCGAAGGTCCGATATTCGGGCTGGGAAGTAAAATGTTTTCACTTGCAGGATCGGTTGTGGTCTATGGAATATTAGCGGCATTTTTCTATGCATTAATATATTTTTTGTTGATGAAATTAGGAATAGTATATGCAGTCATATAGGTTTGAAAATGTTTATATAAAAAGTGTTTCTGCTGTTGCAGGTCCGAAAGAAAAAGATGGACCATGTGGAAACTTATTCGATAAAACTTATACTTCTTTATACGCTGAAAAGAAGACATTAGAAGAAGGTGAAAAGACAATGCAAGAAGATGCAATCAATATTGCATTGATTAAAGCTGGTTTAGATATTAAAGGTCCAGAACTTTTAATTTCGGCTGATTTAAATAATCAGCTTGCTTGTTCATCTAAAGTGGCTAGTTCATATATATCATCATTTTTAGGAATTTATAGCGCTTGTGCTTCTTCAGCAGAAGGTGTTATTTTAGCTTCTTTACTTTTAGAAAGAAGCAATATAAAAAATGCACTGATATCTTCAACCTCATCTTTTGGTACGGCTGAAAGGCAATTTCGTTATCCACTTGAATATGGAATACCAAAAAAACAGACAACAACTTTAACAGTGACGGGCAGTGGTAGCATGGTCTTAGGAAAAAAGACAACTGATTTAAAGATAACAGAAGCAACATTAGGAAAAGTCTTCGATCCTGGCTGGAAAGATGTTAATGATATGGGTGGAGCGATGAGCTTTGCGGCCTATAAAACATTAAAATCTCATTTTGAAAATTTAGGAACAAAACCATCAGATTACGATTTGATCATCACTGGAGATCTTTCGATTATTGGAAGCAATATTCTTTTAGATTTATTTAAAGAAGAAGGGATTGAAATTAAAAACCATAATGATGCTGGCAAAATAATTTATCAAAGAGAGAAACAAAAAGCGTTTTGTGGCGGAAGTGGAATTGCATGTTTACCTTTAGTTGCCTATACAAAAATTTATGAAAAACTGAAGAAAAAAGAATATAGGAAAGTACTTTTAGCAGCAACAGGAGCATTATTTGACCCAGTATATGTCCAGCAAAAACAGAGTATACCAGCAATTTGCCATTGCTATACGATAGAAAGAGGGTAATATGGAATATTTATACTCAATATTGATATTAGGAACAATATGTTTAATTGCTCAAATAATCTATGAAAATACCAAATGGACACCAGGTCATATAACATCATTGTTTGTTGTATTAGGAGCTTTACTTGAAACATTTTCTGTTTTTGATAAACTACTTGAAATTGCACCAGCAGGAGCATCGCTAGCTATCTTAAGTTTCGGACATCTTTTAACTCATTCTGCAGTTAATGGGGCAAAAGATGGAATAGTAGGAATATTAAAAGAATTATTAGTACCTGCTTCATCAAGTTTAGTGACAGTAATTGTCTTATCTTTTTTGGCTTCATTATTTAAAAAATCGCATCTATGAAAAATACTTTTTATGAGATCAGCAGTTCGTATTTAAAAATTGGTTTAAGAACTGAAGAAAACTTCGATGCAACGATGAAAAAGATAAAGAAGAATAGAAAAGAATATACGCTTTTCTATTTATCTACTTTGACAGATAATATGGAAATAATGGCAATAACACAAAGCATAGTTGAAAATCCAACATATAATATTCAAGAATTAATTCTAAATGGTGCGGTAAGCAAAACCCAAGATTTGAAAAATATGATGAAATTAGCGCTTAGTGGAGTAGCTATTTTACTTATCAAGGGAAAAGATTATGCCTTAGCTATTGAAAGTCGCAGTTATCATGGAAGAAGTTTAACAGAACCAGATTCAGAAAAAACAATACGCGGTTCTAAAGACGGCTTTAATGAAAGCATAAACGATAATATAAGTTTAATACGAAGAAGAATAAGAAGCAGTGATTTTAAAATTGAATTATATAGTATAGGCAAGAAATCAAAAACCGATGTTGCTATGGTATATCTAAATAATGTTGCTGATGAAAAAATAATAAGAGAAATTAAAAGCAAATTAAAAAGAATCGATGTTGAAAGTCTAGTTATGACCGATAGGGCATTAGAAGAGGAATTGTTTGGACAAAAATTTAATCCATTTCCACTAGCAAGATATACTCAAAGACCAGATATAGCTTCGATTAATTTGTTGAAAGGAAAAATAATATTGATAGTTGATACTTCACCGAGCGTTATCATTGTTCCTATTTCTTTATTTGATCATTTAAAAAGTGTTGAAGAATACCGGCAACCGCCACTGGTTGGAAGTTTTATTAAATTTATACGAACATTAGCAATTTTAGTATCTATTTTTTTAATTCCATTATGGTATGTCCTAGTGACAGAGAGCAATATTTCAAATTTTTTTATCATACAACCAACAAATTCGGAAAGTCTTATACCAATTTTTATGCAGATAATAATGGCAGAGTTTTTTGTTGAAACAATCGGGTTAGCAGTAATATATACCCCTAATGTTTTAACTTCAACTATTGGAATTGTTGCCGCAATTATTATGGGTTCAGTGAGCATAGATTTAAATTTGTTCTTGCCAGAAGTACTTTTGTATGTGGCGGTGTCTGCTATTAGCAGTTATTCAACACCAAGTTATGAACTTTCATTAGCCAATAGATTGGTAAAATATAGCCTTTTGATTTTATCAATTCTTTTTGGAAGTTCTGGATTATTGCTGGGAGTTTTGATACTATTTTGTTATTTAGCAAGAATACATGTTTTGGATAAATATTATTTAAGTCCAATTATACCTTTTAATGGAAATGATTTTTTTAAATTGTTTTTTAGAAAATCAAACGAAGAGAAAAAAATACTATAATTTAGAAAATAAAAAGCATAAAATATTCTTGGTAAAAGAATATGATTGAAGAAACAGAATTATATAATATAAAAAAACTTAAAGAATATATTGATACCAGCACGAATATTGTATTTTTTGGTGGCGCAGGATGTTCAACAGAATCGGGAATTCCGGATTTTCGATCAGCCAAAGGGATTTACACGAATAATAGAAGTGCTGAAGAAATAGTTTCGCATTCATATTTTTTTCAAAACCCAGAACGTTTTTATCGTTTTTATAAAGATAAAATGATGTTTTTAGATGCAAAACCAAATGCTTGCCATCAATATTTTGCAAAGTTGCAAGAAACGAAGAATGTGACAATAGTTACACAAAATATCGATGGATTACATCAATTAGCTGGAAGTCTTAAAGTATATGAATTACATGGATCAATTCATAGAAATTATTGCTTAAAATGTGATAAATTTTTTGACGCAAACTATGTCTATGATTTTAAAGGAGTTCCATATTGTGATAAATGCGGTGGAATGATTAAACCAGATGTTGTTTTATATGAAGAACCACTAGATGAAGAAGTGATATATGGAGCAATTAAAGCGATAGAAAACTCCGATTTATTAATTGTTGGAGGAACAAGCTTAAATGTTTATCCTGCAGCTGGATTTATAAGATATTATCATGGAGTAAAATTGGTAAATATAAACTTAGATGATAATCACTTAACAAATTGTTTAAATATTAAAGCACCAATAGCTGAAGTTTTTAAAAAAATTACCGAAGATACAAAATAAAATATTTGATAATTAATATTAAATAATAAATTAAATTTTATAAGATAATAATCTTTTGCACATTTTATGAGCGAAAAAATCAGCTCTTTCACACATTTTATGAGCGAATATTGATAATTATTGACACTTTTTATTATGTTTTAAAAATATATATTATATTTGAGAAAAATAATTTAACTTATTAAGTTTTATTAATAAAAAATGTGTTCAGATTATGGACAAAAAAATATAAACTTTTAAAATTTGATGAATATAATAAATAGAGTAGAAAATCATAAAAAAGTAAAAAAAAACTATTGCAAAAATGATGGCAATAGCCTATAATTATTCATGCTGGTTCCTTAGCCAAGGTGGTAAGGCAAATGACTGCAAATCATTCATCGACGGTTCGACTCCGCCAGGAACCTCCAAATAATAAACCCTAATGCGCCCATAGATCAACTGGATAGATTGTCTGGCTACGAACCAGGAGGTTGGGAGTTCGAGTCTTCCTGGGCGCGCCATTATTCGGGGCTTTGTGCAGCTTGGTAGTGCGCCTGCCTTGGGAGCAGGAGGTCGCGAGTTCAAATCTCGCAGCCCCGACCATTTTTAAAAATAAATCTTTGACGAAAGTCAAAGTTTTTTTATGAAAAAATTTATAATATCTGTTTTTTTGCAATAAAAAAGTTCGGACTTGAATTTGTTCAAAAGTCCGAACTTTTAGCTTGAAAACAAAATTATAAATTATCTTATTTAATATTTTCAAAGAAAGTTAGAATACTGAAATAATTATAATGTAAAACACCATAGTATTCTTTTTCATTTTCATCTTTGAAATAATAGTAATGTTTAGCAGAATTTGATACGATCATCCTATAAGGAAAACCAACATATTTGATTAATTCAGCAAAATCTACATCCTTTCCACAGAAATATAAAAAATTTTCTTTTGGAAAGGTCTTTTTATTATAGCAATGCACTTCGGTGATAATTGGATTATCAGCATAGAAATCATAGTCTAAAAATAAAAGAATGTTCATATTATCTTCTAATATATAAGCATAGTTATCTAATAACTGAAAATTATTGTACTCAGATGGTTCAGGATTATATTTTTCTTTATCAAGAACATCATAAAGCCTTGTGCCAACTTTAAGATTGGTAGTATTTTCTATTTCTTCATTTATGGTTGTTGGCTTTTTTGTATTATTGCAAGAAGATAATAAGCATAAGGGTAATATAAGTAATTTTAAATATTTTTTCATAGTCTACTTCTTTCCAAATGTTACATTTATTTTTGCTAAATCAGCTTTGTTTACGTCTTTTATTAATTCGTTCCAAGTTTTTTCATCGACAGCATATCTAATTTTTTTGATTATTGATTGATTAAAGACATCAGGATCAATATATTTTATTTTTTCTGGGAGATTTAAAATTTCAAGATTATGGTGGCAATAAAAAGAATGTGAATAAAGAGAAATATCATCTCCTGTAAGTGTTACTTCTTTTAATTTTGAATATTCACCAAAACGATTGTTTAAATAAATTAAACTAGAATGACTTTCAAAAGTATATGATAAAAAAGGAAGAGATAATTTTGTAATGTTTATTGAATTTTCTAAAGCAAAATCATCAATATATTTAACAGAATTAGGAATAGTAAATTCAGTTAGACTTAAACAAATAGAAAAAGCGTATTCTCCTAAATATAATAAATTAGAAGGAAGATTAATATTTTTTAATTTTTCTCAACGTAGAAAACAACTATTGCTGATATATTTAATACTATTTGAAATAGTTAAGTTTTTTAAACTAAGGCAATTATTGAATAAATCATTGCTTAAATTGAATATACTAGATGGAATATTTATATTATCAAGATTGGTACAATAAGCAAAAGCACCTTTGTTTAACCCTGTTAGAACACCGCATACAATTACCATCACATAAACTAAATTCGCATTTATTTTTT
>FR893369.1 GCA_000433315.1 Firmicutes bacterium CAG:345
TAAAGATGTACGAACTGCTGTTTGTGTAGCACCTGCCATAATGACAAAAGCTGCATCATTTTTATAAGAATCTGTAACTGATAAGGTAACATTTGAATGATTAGTATCAGTATATGCTGCAGATACATTAGCTTTAATTGTGTTGTAGAGTTCATTAACATCTTTACCAACATATTCAGCTAATTGATCATTGATAACTCTAGTATATTCTTCGTTTCTAGCTGTACCATCCCAAACGCCTTCGCTGACTGTTGGAGTAACTTCGACAAAGTTTTTAGCTGTGATAACTTCTGTATCACGTTCAACTTTAGTAATTTTGCTGGTCTTTGTATCAAATGTGACCTTTAAAGCTGCACCATAAGTGTGACCCCAAGCGCTATAAGAATATTCGCCACTTACAGTTTTTGTAGTTTCGCCGCCATTGCAACTAGCAAGAACTAATGCACTGGAAGCTAAGACTAATGTAGATAAAATTTTAGATTTTTTCATTTAGTATTTTCCCCCGAGTATTAGTTTAGCATTATACAAATTTTTATACAACTGTAAGCGCTTTGATTTTTAAAAATATATTCGATATTTGCGCATTATTGTATTCAAAATAAATTTTTTGTGCACATTTTGTCCAAAAAAATCAGCGTATGTCGTTCTATCAAAATACTTTTGATTTGCTGGTGATGGAGAAGAAAGATAATGTACCTCAATATCTGGATAATATTTTTTAAAAAGATTAAAAGCAGTCTTTCCAGTACAGGCAATTTTTATATTTTTATAAAAAAACATTTCTAAATTATTTACTTCAATATCCTTAATATTGCTATCTAATGATCCTTCTCTTGTGCACGATTTAATTACATCAAAAAGGGAGATATTATGTCTTGATAAAAATTCTTTTTTCTGTATTATTGTTTCTGGATATTTATCATTAAATATTTCCGATAAAATTCTATAAAATCTATTTTGAGAATGCATATAATAAAATCCATATTCTAGACTTTTAACAGATGGAAAAGAACCTAAGATCAAATACTTAGTATCTTTTGAAATAAATGGATCAAGACCTTTTAAGACCTGCTTCATATAATGCGATAGCAACCGCGGTAGGTAAATTTAAAGAATCTACTTCTCCTGGCTGTTCAATTTTAATGGCATTTTCATTTAAAAATGAACGATCTAATCCTCTGGCTTCATTTCCAAATACCAATGCATATTTACTTTCTTTTAGTTCTAAACTTTTTAAACCACGATTTGTTTGTAACATAAAAGGATAAAATTTGCGAGGATAAGCTTTTAAATACTCTTCGAATGATGAAAATGTTTGCTGCCTAACAAAAAATGCCGAGCCCATTGAAGAACGAATGACCTTTGGATTATATCTATCTGCAGCTGGTGTAATTATTGCTAAATCTTTAAAAGAAAAAGCAGCCATAGATCTCATAATATTTCCTAAATTTCCTTGATCAGAAGGATTGACTAAAACTACATGGGGGTTATTTTCATCAAGCTTTTCCTGATATTTTTTAAAAATAACCGCAACATGATCATTATCTTTCTCGGCTATTTTTCTAAATTCTTTTTCATTAGTCAAAAATGGTATATCTTCTAGCATACTTTTTAATTTAAAATACCCTTCCGAAGATAAAGCTTCTTCAGCTATTAACACTTTTTGAATCGCTTCTTTATGATATTTTACAAGTTCAAAGCTTGGATAAAATCCTAATGTATACGAATAATCATAATCTTTTTTGTATGGTTTAATCATATTTTTTATTTTTTTGTATAAGAAATTTTAATTTGACCACACTTGTTCTTGAGGTGATAAAAATGAAAAATCCATTTAAAAATATTAGTCCTGAAGTTAAAGGTGCTCTTCTTGTTTCTTCTTTGTCTTTACTCTTATTTTCTTCATTAGCTGGCTTTGGTATTCTTGTCAGCCGTTCTAATCAAGATGAACCTGTCGCTATATCTCCTTCATCTTCAATCTCCATAGATAATAGTTCTAGTTCTTCATCTTCTACTATAAGTCAAATAGAAAAAGAAGTTTTCAAAATTGAAAAACCATTTAAAGAAGATTGTTCATACTTGCATTATTTTTTCGATATCAGCTATGACATCGATGATCCCAAGCTTTCTAAAGCTTTACTAGAATATGAAGGATGTACTCATCAATCACGTGGAGTTGATTTCATCTTTGGACAGGATGAAGAATTTATGGTCTATAATTCTTATCCAGGAATTGTAAAAGCTATTGTAAGAAATGATAGAGTCTTTGGAAATATAATCAAAATTGAAAGCAATGATGGATTAACTTTTATCTATGCAGGAATCAAATATATTGAAGTAAAAGTCAATCAAGAAGTTAAAAGCATGGAAACAATTGGAACTAGCGGTCCCACATCTTTTTCAGAGAAATATAACAATTCCCTTCATTTTGAAATAATGAAAGATGGAAAATATATCAATCCAGAAAAAGCTTTCGGCAAACAATCTGAAGAATTATAAAACGTAATATTTCTTGTATAAAATTTCTTAAATTTCTCCTTTTCTATATTTATTATACAACATAGTAATCTCCCTAACCAATAAGTGAAATTGCTATAGGTCAACAAAAAATTGCAGAAATAATCCAAAATGGACTATATTTCTGCAACTTTTTAAATGTCATATATTTTTTCGAATTCTTGGTTATTATAAGTAATCTTTAAATCTTCTACTAAATATGTAAGATAGCGATATTTATAATCACCATTTTCATCAAATTCATCTAGTCTTTCTACTGTATATGCTTCTGTTTTTCTACTTTCAAGCATTCCTAAGGTATCACAGACAATTTTCGATGAATAAAGTCCTGTTATCTTTGTATCATCATCTTTATCAAATATAGCTAAACGATCTGTCTGGTAAACCATTTTTCCATCTTCAGTCATAGAGAATAAACTTTGATATTTTCTATTTTGATAAAGTGTATCGGCATAATACATTCCACCTATATATAAATCAGTTCCGACGATTTCAGAATAGAAAAATGAATTGATAGAAACATTCATAGAATCTAGACTAATATACTTTTCTTTTTCTTCATCGTTGATTCGCGTTTTATAAATATATGGATAACCATCATGTTTTTCGGCGTAGCGAACACACTTTCTTGTATTTACTTTTTCGATAACATTTCCGGTAGCATCAGGATAGCTTGTAACAAAATTTCCCGAATAGCTAGAATTAAGATAAGCGTAATAATTAGTATTATCTTCTTTATCTAAATAATAGAATGTATAACAGTTTCCAAGAACTTCATCAAGCTTATTGCCTTTATCATCTGTAGCATAATAAGTGGCATTATATTCAAGTTTAGCGTTATCAATGTTATTATAAGCATTTCCAAATCTAACTTTATTAAAATAATCAACCATCCAACTAGGCATATTAGAAGAGCAAGATGTCAATAAAATAAGAGGTAATAAAAGCAAATATTTTTTCATTATCAAGCGTAAGTATAATCAGCTATGACTTCTACAGTTTTATCTTTATCATTAGTAACTGTATTCAATGATTTAATGCTCTCTTTCACTAATAATCCCTGATTATTGTAATAATAATCAAAAACAAATCTACATGTAACTTTTATTGGTGTTCTTGCATCGACATTTGAAATTTGCAAATCTTTTTTATGCAATCCCAATGTGTAAAAGTGCAAAAGATTATCAGAAGTAATTTCAACATAAAAACGTGGATCAGGATCAATTGTACTGGTCATAAATGTTGTAAATGTTTGAAAAACTTTTTCAATTTTATCTTCGCTAGTAGCATCAATTTGAAGTGGTACTGATCTATTATAAAATAAGGCTTTAGTAGTAGAAGTTAATGCTTGATCAGTTTTAACTGAAACTGAAGGATTGCAATCATAAGAGACTACATGTCCTTTTCCTTCAACACTATATTTAGTATAGGTATGAGGTATTATATTTTGACAATACTCCAAATACTTTGCTTTTTCATCATCGACATTATAATAGGAATTACAGGAAGTAAGAAGAAGTAAAGGCGTAAGAAGAAATAATAGTTTCTTTTTCATATACTACCTCCTTAATAAAGTCTAATATTCATCGATGGTTCAGTAATTGTACTACGAGTAATATCAGGTTTTATATGTATAACGCTTCCTTCTTCAAGTACTTTATCTGTCTTAATATAAACATTTTGTAATTCACCATTATAGTCAGAATAAGAACATTTTAAATATTTAGCGCTACCGAAATCTAATTGACCTATAACCTTAACTTCAATTCCTTCTTCAGCAATTTCATATGCATCATGTGGGATTTGGAAAACGAAAGAGCGGCTGAAAACCGATGTTCCTAAACCTTGAACTAACTTATTAGAAATTGTATCGTTAGATTCAATAAAGAATTTATTGATATTAAAGAAGAATAATAAGTCAGCTAAACGTCCAGCATTCTTTTCTTCTTTGGCAATTTCAGCAAACTTGCGTCGATACTTTTTTTCAATAGATTTGACTGGGTCTTTATAGAATTCAATTTGTTCTTTAGCGCTTTTAACAGCATTTTTACTCTCAAGAATTTGTCTATTAAGACGATTTTTAACTTGTGAAGTAGCAGTTTCATAATCGACTGAAGCACTATTTAAAGCATTATTTAAATCGCGTTCTTTTTGTGCTGGCAAAGTTTCTTTGAAAATACGATGTTCTTCTTTACGACGTCTTAAAGTTAATTTATCTTTATTATTCTTCATAATTTCCGAATATGTCTTATTTTCATTTGCTACTCTTTCAGCATATTCTTTTTTATTATTAGCTTTAATTTCTTTTTGCTTTTCTTTATATTTTTGTTTAAGTGTGCTTAATTCTGCTTTAGCATTTGACTTAACATCAGCAATTTGTGGTGCTAAAGATTGTTGTAATGTTGCTAAATTATCAACAGCTTCTTTATATTTTTGAGCTACAACATCTTCAGTATATTGAGCTAATTCTTGCTTCTTTTCAAGCTCTAAAACACTCTTCTTTTCTTGAATTTTAGCTTGAATTTCAACCAGTCTTTGATCGTGTTCAGCTTTGAAAGAAGGTTGTGGATTATTTGCCATCAAAGTCTTATAATTGAAGAATTTTCCAACAAAAGTATCTGTATCACCTAATGGTTTCAAAACATTTACTTCATGTCCATCGACTAATTCATTAATATTTAACATTGTGAAATCGATATTAAATTTAACCTTAGATCCAATTTCATAATAATCATCAACAATTGCAAAGAATGTTCTATCAAAAGCATGCAAATAACATAATTTAGTGTCACCTATAGTCTCAATATTAGTAACTTCAGCTTCAAGAGCACCATTTTCATCAATTTTTATAGCTCTGGTTGATAAAGTTAAAACAGCTTCTTTACTATCATTAACTTCAATTGTACTTGGCAATTGTATTTCATATCCTAAGAACTTCAAAACATGATCATTAATCTCACAATCGAAGGCATTTTCATATGGAACTCTTGGAAGAATACTTTCTTCTGTATCAATATCGAAGAAATGTGCTTTGGACATATCTAATTTTGCGTTGATAATTTGACCAATTTGAATATTACCTATATCATTTACTCTCATGATAATACGAGTAGATGTTTCAGCAAATCCATCACCATCCATATTAATATCACCATAAACTAAAGATTCAGCTCCAAGTTCCTCAAAGTGTGAAACTTTAACTTTAACAGTATTTTCAACATCATCATCTTTTGCAACAGATATATTTTCACAGCGAATACCAATATAAACTTTATGTTTTCCATCTAGATATGATGGACGAACTTTAAGCATATCAGAATATGGAACATTAATTTCAGCATTCGACCATGAGAATTTAATATTAACTTTATCTTTTACACGGAGAAGAGTTCCTTGGAAGAAATTCATCTGCGGTGTACCGATAAATCCAGCAACAAATTTATTACATGGATAATTGTATAAATTTTTTGGAGTATCAATTTGTTGAACTTTTCCTAATTTCATAACAACTACTCTTGTACCCAAAGTCATAGCTTCAGTTTGGTCATGAGTAACATAGATGAAAGTGGTTTTCAATTGTTGATGAAGTTTAGCAATTTCACTGCGCATTTGCGTACGAAGTTTAGCATCCAAGTTTGATAAAGGTTCATCGAGCAACATTACTTTTGGATCACGTAAAATAGCTCTACCTAAAGCAACACGTTGACGTTGACCACCACTCATTGCTTTCGGCTTTCTATCTAAGTAATCTTTTAAGCCTAAGATTTCAGCTGCCCATAAAACTTTTTGATGAATAATTTCATTTTTAACATGACGAATTTTTAAACCAAATGCCATATTTTCATATATTGTCATATGTGGATATAATGCATAGTTTTGGAAAACCATAGCAATATCTCTATCTTTAGGTTCAACATTATTAACTATTCTATTATCAATATATAATTCACCAGTTGTGATATCTTCAAGACCGGCAATCATTCTTAAAGTTGTGGATTTACCGCAGCCAGAAGGTCCGACAAAAACGATAAATTCGCCATCTTTAATATCCATAGTGAAATCACTAACAGCTTTTGTACCATTAGGATAAACTTTATAAATGTGTTCTAGTTTTACACTGGCCATATTATGCCTCCTAATTTCTATTTAAATATCGCAATTCCATATCCAGGAAGAGTATAAGTATTATCTTTTTTAATTATATCGTCTGTCGCTTGGAGATAACAAACCAATTCTTTATCTGTTTGATAGTCCGTTGTATTAGTCTTAGAAAAATTAAATACAATTTCTATCGTTTCATCTTTATATTTTTTTTCAATCATTACCTGTCTATCACGTTTACTAGCTTCGTATGTTGTACCTATTTCACCTCTAGCAATAGATGGAAATTGATTTCGAACATTTGTTGCTCTTTTATAATAATTTATTAGGCTTGTAGGATCTTTAAGTTGATCTTCTACAGGATCGAAATTATATATTC
The DNA here is from genome assembly GCA_000433315.1 of Firmicutes bacterium CAG:345. NCBI lineage: Bacteria > Bacillati > Bacillota > Firmicutes bacterium CAG:345. The sequence continues at coordinate 6,998 of FR893369.1, forward strand.
CAGTTCCATTATAAGGGTTATTTGTTTCCCCTTCATCGCTTTTTGACCAATCCATATGAGTTCTGGCATTGGCATCATTATTTGAAACTGTTCCTCCCATACCTATTTCATCTCCGTAATATGTAAATGTATTACCATTGAGCATCGATAATAATCCATATTGGAATTTACAATAGGCAAGATCAGAAACACCGAGTCGACTCATATCATGATTATCCAAAAAAGGAGCAGGAATATGTCCATTGCTATATTCAATCATCGTCTTAAGATTTCGAACATAAGATCCTTTATCAGCACCATCAAGTCCCATTGAAGAACGAATAAATCCATTTCCTTGGGAAGCGCCAAAATAGAAATAAGAATCAACTTCGCTTTGATAATAGGAAGCAATTGTGGAATTAGAATCCCAACATTCACCAACTATATAAGCTTTTGGATCATTTCTTAAAGCTATTTGTTTAATTCTTGAAAGAGCGGTAACATTTTTATTTGTTTCATTTAGATAGTAGTATTTAACAGCATCAAGTCTAAAACCATCAACACCTTTTTGTTGCCAGAAAGTCATAATGTTATCGAATTCCTGCCAGACATTTTCATTATCGAAATTAAATTCTGGCATATCCGAATCAAAATTGGCTTCATAATAGAAATTGCAATTTGGTACTTTATAATAAGTTTTCCGAGATTGTTTTGCCTGATCTTCTGTATCATAGAAAACATAGAAATCTTGATATTTTTTCTCTTCATCATTTAACGAAGAAAAATTAATTTTCTTTTTATGAGCTTCAACAGCTTTTTGGAAATAACTAGCATTTTTTGAAGAGTGGTTTATAGCCAAATCAAGAATAACTTTTATCCCAAGAGCATGAGCTTTCAAAATAAGTTTATCGAAATCTTCCAATGTTCCAAAGCTTGCATCTATTTCATAATAGCTAGAAGCATTATATTTATGAAGACTAGATGAAGTAAATATTGGAGTTAACCAAATTCCAGTATAGCCCAAGTCTCTTATATATTCCAATTTTGAAGTTATACCATTTAGATCCCCAATTTTATCTCCATTTGAATCGCAATATGAATAGACAAATATTTCGTAATAATTTCGATAATTATCATCAGGAATATTATCTTCATGGAAATATGGAGTTGAAGAAGAACCAGATGAATTATTTTTTCCACACGAAGCTATTGTTGAAAAAAGAACAATAGGTAATAGAATTAACGAAGCTAATTTCTTTTTCATGATTAACCTTTAACAGCACCACCAGTAACACCTTCAACATAGTAACGTTGTAATACGAAGAAGATGACGATGATAGGAAGAGAAGTAACAACAGCACCAGCGCAGAAATAATTCAAGTACTCAGTGAAGTTACGTTTATTTAAAATTTCATATAAACCGACAGCAACTGTAAACATCTTCGGATTACCAGCAGCAAGATAACTAGCTGTCATATAATCACCCCAAGGAGCTGTAAATGCCATTAAAACTGTATAAACAATAATCGGCTTTGAAAGTGGCATTATAACACGGAAGAATATAGTGTTTTTATTTGCCCCATCGATCATTGCTGCTTCATCAAGTGAATAGGATACTGTATCAAAGAAACCTTTAGAAATATAATATCCCATACCTGCACCAGCAGTATAAAGAATAATCAGTGAGAAAATTGATGTGCTTAAGTTAAGAAGCTTTAAAATATAATATGTAGCTATTATTCCTAAAAAACCTGGGAACATGCCGATGATAAGTATCATTTTCATCAATGGCTTTTTCATATTAAAACGAATTCTTGAAAGAGCGTAAGATGTCATCAATGTAATAAGTGTCTGAGTTACAGAAGTAATAAGGGCAATTAATAAAGTTGTAAAAAACCATCCGAAAAAATTGTAATCCTTGTCGTTAAATAATCTTATATAATTATCGAATGTATATTCGATTGGAAAGAAATATTTTTGATTGTATTCTTTGCCAAAAGATTGAGCTAACAAGTAAATAAAAGGAATCATCCAAATAATGGAAATTATTACTAATATTGCATAAGAGAAGAATTTTTTCGATCCTCTTTTTATTTTTGCACGCAAATATGCATTATCTTCATTAAACATTATTTAAAATCCCCCTCATTTTTAACAGCGCTACTGCGTCCATAGAAAATTAATGATAATACTGAGACAAGAATGAAGATTAAAATTCCTAATACGGCAGCAACACCATAATATTTATTGGTATTTGTTAAAGAAAGCTTATAAATCCAGGTGATGAGTAAGTCAGTTTGACCGACACCATTTAAAGCATCAGGTGGGGTTTGAGATCCGAAACTGAATAATGGGCCACCGCCAGAAAGTAAATAAATAACATTGAAGTTATTGATGTTTCCTACAAATTGAGAGATTAAATATGGTCCAGTAACAAATAACATATATGGCATTGTTATTTTCATAAATGTTCTCATTTTACCTGCACCATCAATACGTGCTGATTCATATAAATCTTCTGGAATATTCATTAAAATACCAGAAGTGATGAGCATTGTATAAGGAATACCTACCCATGTATTGATAACAATAATTACAACTTTAGTTAATGTTCCACTTTCTAACCATCTAATCGGTTGAAGGCCAAACCATTTCCCAAGTAAAGCATTGACAACACCCATGTTGGTAGAAAGCATACGATTGATTAAAAGTAAGGAAACAAATTGTGGAACTGCAATTGTAGTAATTAAAATTGTTCTCCATAATTTTTTTAATTTAACTGTTTTACTATTAATTAATAATGCAACTGCCATTCCTAAGAAATAGTTGATGAATGTTGCAAAGAAAGCCCAAACAAGTGTCCATAAAACAACTTGTAAGAAAGTTTTCATAAATATTGAACTTCCTACGCTTCCACCCATTCCTAAGACTGTTTCAAAGTTTTTCATTCCAACCCAGTCGATAAGTGTAACTGGAGAAAGATGGTTAGAATCATAGTTTGTAAATGCGATTAATATTGAAACAATAAGTGGGATAATAGTAAAACAAACAATTCCTGCTAAAGGTAATGTTAATAAAGTTTTGTGATAACTCTTTTCAAAAACATTATTTATTGTGGTTTTATCACTGGCATAGATACCTACATTTTGTCTCAGTTGTAAAGTCAACGAATCTTTCAATTGACTATACCAAGTAACAGCAAATAATCCAATGATAATAATAGTTAAAACAGAATATAGCAAAATATTAAATGAGTTATCAGTTCCTGATATATATGAATATGTTCCAAGGTTTCCACCAGCATGTTGAACACCAGCAATTTGACCAAACGAACCTAAATTAGCAAGTTGATTGCCGCCAAACATAACCATATATACGATAAAAATTACTTCAAAAGCCAAATAAAAGCAGCCACGAATAATTTGTCTTCTAGTTAAATGTCCTAATCCCATGATTAGAAAAGATAATCTAGTAATCAAATCTCCTTGAACTATACATTTCCCTATAGTTTTAAAAGGTATTATAGCTTTTTTTTTAAAGACATTGAAATTATGAACAATGTTGTTTCCAAGTTTTTGAAACGCTTTTGGAATTCCAGTAAAAAAGCTAGCAAAACGTATAGCCATTCTTTTTGGTTTTGAATAGGATAAATATTCTATAGTAGTCATTTTTTAATCCTTCCAATAAAAGCCAAGAGGGGCGCACAAAATGCGTCCCTCAAAAATTGATAAAGTAATAGTTAATTAGATAGTTTCAAGTAATGTATTGACAGAAGCCATATATTCAGCAATGTTATCTTCTGTGACAGTACCAGCTTCGATATCTGTAATAAATGTATTTGTGCAACTCCAAACTGTTCCAGGTGTAGCACCTTGTGGGTGAGCATAAGCAGATTGAGCAGATAAAGCAGCAGCAACAGGTGAAGTAGCAACTTTATCAAGAGCTTTGACAGCTGTACTTGTAGGAACAATTGATAATGTATCATAACGGCTTTCTTGGACAGCATCGCTGACTAAATATTTAGCAACCATGTGTGATAATTCAACATGAGCTTCATTGCCACGAAGTGGGTTAACACCATAGAGTTTATAGCCTAAGAAAGAACTTAATGTCTTTGTTTCGCCATCAATTGTAACTGTAGGCATCTTAGCACAGCCAAAGTTATCGCCTAAAGCAGCTTTATATGCACTAGCATTCCAACCACCATCAACACAAGCAACTAAGCCGTTTTCAGCTGTAGGAGCAGCTTGTGAATCTTGCCAGTTAGCATCTCTCATAATCTTTAAGATAGCTTTAGCAGCTTTGATACCTTTTTCAGAATCAAAGTCGCCATCAATCTTTGTTAAAGTACCTTCATCACTTAATGTAATTTGATAATCAGCACCCCATGTAAATAAAGCACCAAAGTTATAGAAAGGGGTCTTTAATGGATAAGCAACTTTTCTGCCTAATTCGCCAGCCTTAGCTAATAAACCTTCGATGGATTCGATATCAGCAGCTTCAAGAGCACTCTTATCATAGTATAAGAAATAACCATTATCACCAGCATATGGATAAGCTTTAAGTTCGCCACCTAATGTAGCAGCTGATAAAACTTTTTCGCCCATTTGATCTAACAATTCATCAGCATATGTTTGAGGAATTGTAGCCATAGCACCAGCTTTATTTAAATCGAGAATCTTATCAGATGCATATGCATAAACATCTGGACCTTGAGACCAGTCAGTAACGCTGGAATCAACTTTATCTTCACCAATTTGGAGATATTCAAATGCAACATTAGCAAAAGCTGTATTAGAAGCTTTGAGTTCAGCTAATTTGTTCAAAACAAATTCTTGATGATCAGCTGGACCACTGACTCTAATTGTATCAGTAGCACCTACTGTAGAAGTAGTTGATGGAGTTGCAGTGGAAGAAGTTGAAGGGGTTGGAGTAGAAGATGAAGAAGTATTATTGTTACAAGAAGCAAGTCCTAAAAGAGTAAGTCCTGTAACAGCGAGTGTTAAAAGAGTTTTTTTCATTTTTACCATCCTTTCCTATTTGGGTTTAACGAAAATCTTTTACAATATTCAGATTTTTACGGAAATCAACCGGCATTATAATCAATGGACTTTTGGTGAAAATAGGCCATTGATTTGATAGCTCTTACATTTTAATGCTAAAAGACACTATTGTCAATAAAAATGAGACTTATTTAAGATATTTTTCACATTTTTTACATTAAAATTATTGAAATATTAAACATTATATTAAATTTTTCAATAAATAAAAAAAACAAAAAATGTAAAATTCGAATAAAAAGACGGGATTAAATAAATTTTACATATTTTTTTACACAAAACAACAAAATTCAACTTTAATGTTCATCAACAAAAAATAGCATTCTTTCTTTAACAATGTTTATTTTAAAAAAACAAAAAAGATTTAAATAATAAAATATCAAATTTTAAGCTTAAATTATGTACAGATCAAACTCATCAAGATACATAATTTTTAATTACTTTACAACTATTATTCTTTATAATATTAATCTTTATAAAGAATAAAGAATCAATTCTTTTTGCTTCATCGTTATAAAATTTTAAATCGCACGATAAATCGATTATCTTTTTAGCATTTTCTTTAGCTTTATCAATATTATTTCGATAGTAATAGTAAAGCATCTTTGTTCTTATATTCGATATTTCTATAAATTTTAATTTATCTTTATCTGGATATAATGATTCTATATTTAATATTTCTTTATCAGTTACTAATACATTATACAAATTAACCTTAGCAGCTTTTTGAGTTGGTGTTAAGCAATTTATCTTTTCTAATATACCATCATACTTCTTTTCACTTAAAAGCATTTCTATTTCAACTACTTTATAAAATTCAATTTGCTTTTTTTATTGACTTATGAGTGGTATTAAACAATTTAATCGCCTTCTCTTCATTTTCAGTCTACATATAATTTGCCTTTATTATCATCAAATAATTATATGTTTCTGGATGAATATTCTTTATGAGCATCTCATCAATGGATTTTTGAAATTATTCATAGTTAAGTTCTTTATTAATTAAGTTTAATGTCTTTCTCAAATGATTGCATATCAAATTCAAAACTAATAAAGTAACAATAACAAATGGTATGATTAATAAACTCCATGCTAAATTTATATTGAAATGATTTAAAGTATAAACTATTGCAAAAATAATTATTGCTAATAATGCAAAAAATATATAATTTGCAATTAATATTTTTTTATCGAATAAAAGCTATAATGTAAAATAAGGTATTGTTTTATCAAATGAACAAAGAATATATAAAGAAAATAATATTCTTTATCTTCCTATTTATTTTGTTATGTACTTGTAGTCATTCAAATGTAATCAAAAATAAAAGCCTAGTACTTAAGCAATATTGAACTTAATACTAGGCGATTTTTTATCCAATTTTCGCGATCG
>FR893370.1:0-7935 GCA_000433315.1 Firmicutes bacterium CAG:345
ATATTAGGAGTAAGTGTTTTATCTTCTAATACATTGTCATCTGTTAGTGAATATAGTAATTATTCACAAGAAAATGGAATTACTAACAAACGGTTGTTAAAATTAGCAAATAATAATCAGAAAGATGAATTAGCAAGCATGTCTTATGTTGATAATTATATTCCACAAGAAAGAAATGAAGCTGAATTCGATGAAGAAATTTTGTTTGAAGAAAATGATGTCATTTATAATTTATATGCATCAACTAATGAGTATACTGATAATGGACATAAAGATGATCATCCATCAGGGGCTACGAAAGTAAGATTTATTATAAGGACTAATCTTGTCCAAAATTCAAACAATCGTGGTCGTATGGTTATAGGTAATATTGATTATAAATATGGAATTTAATTATGGAAAAGTTTAACATTAAAAAGATGTATGGTTATCATAGGATAATAATATATTTAGTTATGCAATTAAGTATTTTTATTGTTTTACTAGGAATAACATTGTACTTAAAAACAATTGATTTATCAAAAGTTAATAACAAAGAAAATTTCAATGAAGGATTTATAATTTTTATAGTACTTGATGTAATAAGTGCTATTGGTTTTCTAATTTCTATAGCCATATATTTATACTGGTTATATTTATACTGGTTCTTGCCTTTTAAAAACGCTGATGGAGAAATTATAATTATTAAAATCACAGAAAAAACAATAGGAGATATAATGTATTGTACTATTGAATCAAATGAATTTAATAATACTATTGTTAAAATCAGATTTGTATCAACTCGTTATATTCATTTTTTTCCTTTCTACAAAATTGGTGACTATGTAGAATATTTTATTAGAGAAAAAGACTTGTCAAACCCTAAAGTCGTAGTGCTTTATAAATAATTTTAAAAACTATATAAAACATAAATAATATCTTTTAGTATTTACACTAAAAGATATTTTTTTATCTAAAAGGAAAATAAAATTAATATTAAATATTTCTGACTTTTATATTTAAAAATAAAAATTGTTAGTTATTTCCCCCTCAAAAAAAATTAAATATGTATCTAGATTTTTTCGCAAAGCAACTAAATTCTTGTTAAAATGTAAAAAAGAAAATAATACAATGAAAAAAGACAATTTAATATTTATTCACAAACTTTTAAAAGCAATAGCTGATAGTATAATCAAATTATTCTTGCCTTTATACATTTTAAAACAAACAAATGATATTAACTTAGCTATGCTTTATTTAATTATTTATTCATCTTGTGTCATGCTAACAATGTTTATTTTAAAAACAATAATCCAAAAATTTGGCGTATTCGCCATTATGGTTCATTTCATTCCAATAATTGTTACTATGGGGTTATTTTCTTTTTTGCAAATCGATATTACTCTCGTTATAATCGCTGCTATTTTGATGTCATTTTCTCAAACTTTATATTCAATTCCTTTAAACCTTATTTTTACTTTTGGTGATAAAAAAACTAATGTTGGTAAATTTCAAATCGCTTCAAATCTTGGTAAATTAACATTCACTTTAATTTCTGGTTATCTTCTTTCAAGTACTATAAGAAATTCTTTTTTAATACTTTCTATTGTTTCTTCTATTTTTTATATCGGTGGAACAATTCCTTTATTCTTTTCAATTAAAGATTTGCAATCGAATTATGAAATTTTCAAAAAAACTCCTAATAAAAAAGCAAAAATTGATCCTTGGTTTATTATTTTCCATATAAGTTTTGGAATTTTTCAACCAATCATGGACAATATAGTGCCGTTATTTCTCTATATTAACCAATTATCTTTCCATGCCGTAACATTGATGATAGCTTTAGTAGAAGGTGCAAAAATAATTATAAATTATCTAAGTCATTATCTTGTTAAAAAGAAAAAAGCGCTGATATGTGTAGCAATAAGTTTCTTATTATTTCTCATAAGCAGTTTTGGAATGATTTTCATTAAAAATTCACTATGGCTTTATATCCTAAGCTGTACATGTTCGATTTCCTTTCCCTTAACTTTTGTTCCTATGTTCAAATTATATTGCACATATATTCGAAGAACAGAAAATGTCTTTTCCGGAATGACCAGAAGAGATTTTGAAATATTTTCTTTTAGACCTTGTTTATATTCATTAAGTTTTATAGGATTTAGTTTATACCCTTGTCTGATAATTGGCATAGTTGCTGTACCTATTATGTTTTTATCAGAAATTAAAATAATAAAAAAAGAATCCTTAGAAAGTATCAATTAGAGATTATGAAAGAATACTCAAAAGAAGAAATACTCAATCTTTCATTAGATAATAGTTTTGAAAATACTCTTCCTTCAATTATTAAGTATGCTGAAGAAAAAGATCCAAAATTTATCGGATTATTAGGTTATTGCTATGCCTATGGTTTTGAAGTCGAACAAGATGTAATAAAAGGAATAAAACTATTAGAACAAGCAGCTAATTCTTATGATTTGCAATCAGCTTTATATTTAGGAGAAATATATTCAGATCAATATATCGTTCCACATAATTACAAAAAAGCTTTAAAATGGTACAAATTTGGTTATGATAATGGATCTGCTATATGCGGTCTTTTTTATAATAAAATTTCAAAATTATACTCTGATATTGAAAAAGAAATTCTTTCTGAAAAAGAGACTAAATTTATTTTATAAAAAACAATACTTTGAATCTTTTGAATCAATAATATACTATTCAGACATACAAAAAGTAGAATTTATGTGCTACCTTTCTTATTTTTGCAAGAATGGAATATGCACGTTGGCTTTTCCACAATATGGAGAATATCTAATTGAAAATTCTTTAAAGTTGAATAAAAAATTAACTCTAAAACTAATAAAAGAATTAAAATTATAAAAAACTATTAGGATTTTTAGTCCTAATAGTTGCTATCTTAATATTTTAAGTTTTGATATTTTTTTACAATATTATAGAAATTTTGTTTAATATCATCTTCTCTAACTGAATTTAAATTTTCTAAATTTGATAAAACATTATCTATACTAGCATTCGCTTTATATTTTGAATCTCGCAAAATTAAAGCAAATTCTGCTACTGATGCAGCAAACTTGAGATTTTCTGTCGCTTCACTATTGCCACATATTAGTGTACTAAATACATTCTTATCTAAATTTCCATCATCGACATCTTTATATCTAACTTCTGCTTTCAATAATTCTTTTTTATCGCAATCAGCAGTAGGAACTATTTCAACAAGAGCTAAAGTTGTGCTTGCAGAACTCAGCTCACCAGCATCTTTTTCATTATTATTAAAATCATCAGAAGATATCATTCTATTTTCATATCCTAACAAACGATATTTGCTCACTGCTTCAGAATTAAATGTAATTTGTGCCTTTGCATCCTTAGCTACAACTTTTAATGTTGATCCTAATTGCTCTACAAAAACTTTTCTTGCTTCAATTAAAGAATCAATATAATAATATGTCCCATTTCCATTATCAGCTAAGGTTTGCATAGTGCTTCCTTGATAGTTGCCAGATCCAAAGCCAAGAAGAGATAAATATATTCCATCATCCCTTTTTTGTGAAATATATTTTTTTAATCCATTTATGCTACTGATTCCAACATTAAAATCACCATCTGTTGCCAAAAAGATTCTATTAACACCACCTTCTATATAATATTTAGCAGCAATATCATATGCAGTTTGAATTCCTTTAGATCCATTCGTTGAACCGGAAGCAGTTAAATCTTCTATAGCTGCCATTATTTTTTGTTTTTCGTATCCTCTTGCACCATCAAGAACAACTTGACTTGAACCAGCATATGTAACTATTGAAATAACATCTTCATCATCAAGACCTTCTACTAAAAGTTTAAATGATTCTTGAACCAAAGTTAAATCAACATACATCGATCCAGAAGTATCTAATAGAAAAACAAAATTACTAGGTGCTTTTTTAATTAATCTATCATAATCTTTTGTAACCACTGCAACAGAAGCTAATAAATTATCTTCATTCCATGGACAAGTCATAGATTCAACATAAGTTTGTATCGGACTATCACTTGGTCTTTCATATGAATAAGAAAAATAGTTTAACATCTGTTCAATAATAACTTGACTTTTGATAGGTGCTTTCCCATTTTCTATCGCTTTACGAATATTTGGATAACTGCCAGTAGAACCATCTAAAGAAAATTGTGTCACAGCATTTTCAGATGTTGAGACAAAATCTTTTTCTTCAATATCTAAATATGATTCAGATTCATTTGTTTCATTACTATAATTATAACCAGGAACAAAATTGTCGTGCAGACCACCGCTATTAGAACAAGAACATAAGAGTAAGACTAAAGAAAGAAAACCTAATTTATATAGTTTTTTTGATGAATACATTTTTATTCCTCCCTTATATGTTTTTCATCGAATTCTTTTAAACCTAACATTTGATTATTTCCAAGATCTACTTTCTCACCATCAGTTAAATAAAAATTAGTTTTACAGGGAAGTTGAATTACAATTGAATTAAAATTGAAACGCAAAAAAAACGAAATATAGGTAACATCAAAAATCACTGATGCCTTAGAAAAATAATTGTTCAAAGATTTAGATAAAGATACCTTAACATCAGGGGTATAAAAATAAAGATTTTCAGTATTTGTTTTGCTTTCAAAATCTTCAATATTATCATTGAGATAAGAAATGAAACTAATAACTGCTTCATCTACATTTTCAGTAAATCCGTTATTGTAAATATAATTAGGAATATAATCATATTCAAAATTCCAAATCTTATATTCCCCTGTTCCAAAAAGAACTTTATATCTATTTTGAAGAGCAACACCATATTTAGGTATTGAATATGTATAAGTTATATCACCTATCTGTTGCTTATAATATTCAACATAGCTTGCTTCTGGAATATCATTATCCCCATTAGGTCTACTTGAATTGCTACAGCTAGTTAATATACATATCAACAAAACTAATAATACTCTACTTTTCTTTTTCATTGCTTTATTTCCTTAAAAAAACCATAGACTTCTGTTAATTGATATTCAACCGATAGACTTAGTAATCCTTTAAAATCTAAATTAAAGGAAGGTTTAAGAGATAGTTTACCGAAGGTTTGTCGAGAATCTTGAGGAATCGTATACTCTATTTCTTTTTCAAGAAACGAAAAATAATTAATATCCCCATTAGAATCTAAATAGGATAAATGAACAGTTATTTCCGCATTAACTTTAATATCAGATAACGGTTCATAATTTTCATCAACTTCCAAAGATGAAATAAGCTCAAATTCATTTTCACTTTTTGTTTCAAATTTGTACAATTTTTCATAATTTAAATATTTTTTAAAATTATATAAAGTTAAATCATTATCATTAATATCATTTTGATTTTTTATCGAAAAGAAAATGATAAAAATTAACGATATCATAAGAAGAAAAAATGAAATCACATTAACAATAAATGAAATTTTAAAATTCTTTTTTTGCTTTTTTTCAACATTAGATTCATATGGTTGTTGAGTTAATAGCTCATCGATACTGCACTCAAGAATTTTGGCCAAGGATTCAAGAATAACAATATCAGGTAAGGTTTCCCCAGTTTCCCATTTAGATACAGCCTTGTTTGTAACTCCAAGTTTTCGACCTAATTCGTCTTGAGTAAGATTTAATTTTTTTCGTCTTTCATATATGAAGTTACCAAACTTGTACTTATCCATACATTCCTCCTAAGCCTATTCTATCAATTAACATTATTTTTGTTGCTAGAACTATATCTCCTATTAAGAGAATAGTATTTTTTAATAAAAAAAGAAAACTATTTTTTATTAATTAGCTAAAAAATAAAAGCAACTTATAATAACTTGTTTAAATTGTATAGTATAAAAAAAGCAGGTAAAACCTGCTTATTACCTTTTATTTTAATTTTAAGCCATCCTTAAAAGCTTGACCGACAACGTCCCCCAATTCAATATATGTATTATTGGATGAATCAAAAGTAATCGGTCTCAATTTTTTTACATCGATTTTATTTTTGTCAGTTAATATTTTCTCATCGCATGAAATATTCTTTATATTTGCAACTAACATGCAAGATTCTTCATCGTAACTTTCAACTTCACATTCTAAAGCAAATGGCAATTCTTCAAAAATAGGAGCATTTACACTGTGGGCTTTTGAAACTGTCCAACCAGTTTTTTCAATTTTGTTTTCTTCTCTATTTCCACTAGCTATTCCAACATAATCACAAGCAACAACCTGTTCAGAAGTTCCCATACTTACAGTTATTGCCTTCGTTTTCAATAAATTTTTTACAGTTTTATGTTCAGGTGATAAACAAATATAAATTTGATTTGTATCTTTTATTCCACCCCATGCTGCGTTCATTGCATCAGCTTTTCCATTTTCATCATAAGTACCAATAATTAGAACTGGCATCGGATATAATAAAGTTTGCTGTTCTAAAATTTTTCTCATAAATTTAATCTCCTCCATTTATATATTTTCATTTGGAAAACGATATTTTAAATATTGAATTATCAAATCAGTACACTCTTTAATTCCAATAGATGAATTGATACAAAGATCATAATTTTCTCTTCTTCCCCATTTCATATTAGTAAAAAAATTAAAATATGAAGCTCTTTGTTTATCAATTTTTTCTATCATTTCTTTTGCTTTTTTCTCTTTCAGATTATAGTATTTAACAGCCCTGGCAATTTTTTCTTTCATTTGAGCATAAATAAACACATTTACAACATTATTATGATCGCGAAGAATATAATTTGAACATCTTCCAACTATTACGCACGATTCAGTCTGTGCAAGATGTTCTATAACTTTAAATTGTTCAGTTGCAACTCTTTGAGCTGCCGACATAACTTCGCTAGAAAACATATTATATCCAAAAAAGTAATTATCTTTTTTCTCATCATTAGATTGAACATAATCTAATGAGAAGCCTGCTTTTTCAGCAACTTTTTCCAAAAGTTTTCCATCGTAAAAGTTTACATTTAATTTTTTTGCTAATTCACTAGCAATATAACGACCACCTGAACCATATTCACGACCAATAGTAATAACAAAAGACATTTTATTATTTCCTCCATATACATTATAGCGTTTTCAACAAAATATTAACATAAAAAGTATTAACAAAAATTATTTTAAGGTATACAATTTTAGTTTACGTAAGGAGAAAATATGAACGTTTTTAAAAGATTTTTTACAAAAACCGAAATTGATTTAACCACTGGCAATCTTTTTAAGAAATTGATTTTATTTGCTATTCCAATTATCTTAACCAGTGTTTTACAACTGCTTTATACATCTGCAGATTTAATTATTGTAAAAATATTCAGTGCCGATGGCGAAAATTCAAGTGCAGCTATTGGAAGCAATGGAGCTTTAATAAATCTTATCATCAATACTTTTGTTGGTCTTTCTGTAGGTGCTAACGTTGCAATGGGCAATGCAAAAGGAGCTAATGATAAAGAAAGAGGAGAAAAGATATTGCATTCGGCAATGATTATTTCTCTTATTTCAGGTTTATTTTGTCTATTTTTAGGAATATTTTTTGCTAGAAATCTATTAGAAATAATGTCGACTCAAATCGACTTAATCGATAAAGCTACCGATTATTTAAAGATATATTTTATCGGTGCTCCATTTTTAATGATATACAATTTCGGTTCTGCCATTATGAGAGCTTTAGGAGATTCCTCTAAACCATTGATCATTCTTCTTATTTCAGGTTTAATAAATGTTCTATTCAATATTATATTCACCTACTTCTTCAATATGGATGTTTCAGGTGTCGGTTGGGCTACAGTAATTTCTGAAGCTGTTTCCGCTGTTTTAGTTATTTTCTTTTTATTCCGCAGCAAAATATTTGTAAAATTATCTTTGAAAAAAATACGTCTATATAAAACTGAAACATTAGAAATCATT